>JBEBCR010000376.1:0-2697 GCA_041157565.1 Planctomycetota bacterium
TCGCTGTGTTTATCAATCTGCTTGATTCTGTCTCGCAATGCACAGAAGAGGATGAAAAGAGTCGTGAGTCTCTGCTGACCATCTACGATGGAGTAGGTCGCCGGCTCCTCGGAGTAAACGACGACCGAGCCCAAGAAATAGTGGGTTCCGTCAGCACCGTTGTCTTGATGCTCAGCGCGAATGTCATCCAAGAGCTCTCGCACCTGCTTCTTGGTCCAGACATAAGGACGCTGGAAGTCAGGGATGACGTAGAAGCTCTTGAAGAGCGTATCGATGGTCTGCGCGTTTGCATCCGCGATCGCACGAATATCGCTTGCCATGAATGCTCTTCCATCCCAACCTGCGAGACACTTCGATCATCAAGCGCACCGCCAACAAGACGATGCGAGATGTGGAATGTCTATTAGGATAGCGAGCCGCAAGGGGAAGATCCAGCGGCGACCCTATGTTTGGCTAGCGCCTCAAGAGCGGAAGCGCATCGGGTATTCCGTAAACCTGGCCCGCTGGGAATTCCGGTGAGACACCGAGCGCGCAGGATCTTGTTCAGCGCGCCACCCCTAAACCCTCTCCACCAACACCGCCATCCCCTGGCCGCCGCTGACGCACAGGGTTGCGATGCCGTAGCGGCCGTTGCTGCGGGCGAGTTCGTGTAGGAGGTGGGCGATGATGCGGGCGCCGCTGCAGCCGGTGGGGTGGCCCAGGGCGATGCCGCCGCCGTTCACGTTCAGGCGGTCGGGGTCCATCTTGAGCTCGCGGTCGCAGGCGATCACCTGCGAGGCGAAGGCCTCGTTGAGCTCGATGCGGTCGATCTGGGACAGGGTCAGGTCGTGCTGGGCCAGTAGTTTGCGTACGGCGGGGACGGGGCCCAGGCCCATGCGGGCGGGCTCCACGCCCACGCTCGTCGCGCCCAGGAACAGGCCCAGCGGGTGCACGCCGTGGGCCTTCACGGCGGACTCGCTCAGCACCATCAGGGCGGCGGCGCCGTCGGTGATCGCGCTCGCGTTGCCGGGAGTCACCGTGCCGTCCTTGCGGAACACGGGGCGCAGCTTGGCCATGCCCTCCAGCGACGCGTCGGCGCGTACGTGCTCGTCGCGCTCCACCACCACGGCGCGCTTGCCCTCACCCACCGTCACGGGCACCAACTCCCGCGCGAAACGACCCTCGGCCTGCGCACGTGCGGCGCGCTGGTGGCTGCGCAACGCGTACTCGTCCTGCTCGTCGCGCGAGATGCGGTAGTCGTCCACCAGCGTCTCGCTCGTCTCCCCCATCACCTGGTCGCAGAGCGGGCACAGATAGCCGTCGCGGTACATGGCGTCGAGCAGCGGCTGGTCGCCCAGCTTCTGCCCCCAACGCATGTTCGTGGCCAGGTACGGGATGCTGCTCATGTGCTCGGTGCCACCGGCCAGCACGGCGTCGGCATCGCCCAGTCGCACCAGGCCCGCGGCGTTCACCACGGCCTGCATACCGCTCGCGCACGCCTTGTTGATCGTGTACGCGGGCACCGCGTCGGGCAGTCCCGCACGGCGCACCACCTGTCGCGCCAGGTTGGGGCCGTTGCCGGCCTGTCGCGCATGCCCGAACACCACCTCGTCCACACGGTCGGCGGGCACACCACTACGCGCCAACGCCGCAGCCGCCGCCACGCCACCCAACTGCGCGGCGCTCGAGCCGGCCAACGCGCCACCGAAATCGCCGATCGGGGTGCGCACGGCACCGGCGAGGAACACACGGGAATGGGGCATGGATTCGTACCTCGACAAGGGGGACCTTCGGACTCGGGCCACGTCACACGGGGGCGGGCCGACCTCGAACGCTCGGAGCGGGAAGGATAGCGGAATCCCAGCGGCGTGCGCGACGCTCGCGATACTTGCCGGGCATGCGCCCGTGAACTGACGTGGAAGGTCGTGTACGCCGTGTCTCCGGATGGGATCGGGGCCGACCCCGTGCGATCGCATCCCGCGCCACGCGGCACCAACGTACCGTGTCGCGTAGACGCCCTGTCCGAATGGCGCTCTGTCATTCGACGCGAGAGGCAGCGCACGCTCCCCGATAACCGGAGGGGAGGCACCATGCGCAACCAAGGGAATCGCACTTTCGCCTTCATCCACAAGTGCGTTGCGGTACTGATGATGCTTCTCACCCTGCCGTCGTGCAGCGTCATCGGATTGAGCGTCGGGGCGGTCCTGAACCAACTGGGTCCGAATGACATCGTGCCGGCTGAAGCGCAGATGCTGCTCGGCCTGGGACCCGGCACGCGTGTCCGCTGGACGCTCGCGGACAGCACTCGTGGACAGGGCGTGCTGACTGGAACCTCGACCGACGATCGCGACCAATACAGTGAACGGTACGCCGCTTGGCGCGCATCATTGGCCGACAGCAACGTCGTTCCGGCGCTGGGCGATGTCGTGCTTCTCGAGACCGAGGCGTTGTCGTTCGAACGCGTCCGATTCGATGGCGTTGTCCATCAGTCGCTATGGCTCAGAACGAATGACGGTCGCAGTGTGATGGCCCCGCTGTCGTCCACCCGAGCGGTCCGGGCTCCCTCACGCGCATTCGACATCTTCGCCGCACGTAAGGCGTGGACGAATGCACCACGACGGTCGAGCGGAACCTTGCAGCTGAGAACGCGCACCGGACCGCAGACCATCGATGTGGCGCGGATCGTGAAAGCGGAGGTCCGGGAGCCCGGAAATGTGG
>JBEBCR010000377.1:0-4520 GCA_041157565.1 Planctomycetota bacterium
GCGACCGCGGCGATGATCGCCAAGCGGCCGGTCAAGCCCATGGATTTGATCCGAGAGCGGCTCGTGTGGAGCTAGCCGCGGCCGCGGCAGCGACGAAGTCGATGCGAGGCTTGTGCGCTGCCAACCGCGCGGCGCCGTGGATCGCGCGCGAGGCTGAAACGCCTTCGCGAGTCGCAGGCGCTCGATGACGAGCGAACAGCGCGGCGCGAACGAGCCTTGGCGGGGTGCACTGCGGGTTGCTCGACGACGCGGCGCCCCTGGCAGGACAAGCTCCGCTGCAGCCAACTGCAGATGTTCGGGTTTTGACGGGGAGGACCAACAGCGGAGTGGACCACCATCCCTGCTTGCGCGGGTAGGCGCTGGCTCACCGAGAGCGACTTGAACGGCTATCCAATCGGGGCTACACGTGGTTCTCCTCAGCCAACACTCAACTGGACCACCATCCTCATGCGCTACGAGATCCGCTACTGCGTCGTTTGAAACTACAAGCCCCGGGCCGCGAGTCTCGCGGCCGCCATGCAGGCCAAGACGGGCACTCCCGTGGCCCTTACTCCTGGCAACAAGGGCGAGTTCACAGTGCTCGCCGGCGAATCGGTGTTGTGGGACAAGGGCAAGGCAGGACGGTTTCCTGAAGAAGAGGAAGTGCTAGTGCAGTTGACGCAGGGCTAGGCGGGCTCGATCGCCGGAGCGTGGTCGGCTGCGGGTCCGACGCTTTGGGTTTCCGGGGCTTTCCGCTCGTCGGTGGCTTGGCGATCCCTAACTTGTATGGGGCATCTCCATGCACGGCATCCTGACTCTGCTCTGTTCGGGCGCGCTCTCGCTGGCGGGTGAAGCCGCGCCCCTCACGCTTGGGACCACGGACACCCATGCGGCGCCCTTGGAGGGCGCGGCCATCGCAAGGCTGGAAGGCGAGGTGTTGCGCCTGCGCAGCGCGAAGTTCCTGCTGGACCCCAAGCGCCTGGACTTGCTGCTGGAGCGGATCGCCGACGCGCGTCTGGAATCCGAACTGCGGCCGGAACTCACCAAGCGCTGCGCAACAGCCATGCTCGACCTCCTTGGCGCCTACTTGGGTGATGAGGAGGCGCCTGGACGCGACACGCCGGAGGAGAGGGTCGTCGATGCCGTGCTCGACGCCTTGCGGCCCAAGTTGGATGCCGACCTGTCCCGCTGGCTGGCGAGCGAGGTGCTACCCGTGCAAAGCCTGCCCTTGGAACGCAGGCGGGCGGCCGCGCGGCTGTTCCGGGATCGCCCCGCCCCCATCGCCAAGTACGGGTTGGTGCTCACAGCGCGCGAAGAGGACCCGATCTTGGCGCTCCTCAGCCTGCAGGCACTGGCGGGCTGGAACGACGACCTCGTGCACGCCACGTTCGCGGAGGTGGCCCAAGTCGGGAGTGCGCCAGAACAGGCGGCGAGGCTGGCGCTGGTGGACAAGCACTTCGGTTCGGTGCGCATCGCCGAGGGAGGGGCCTCCGAGGCTCGTTTGGCCGACTTGGCGCGGGCACGGATGCTCAGCTTGGACTGGCGAGAAGCTTCCCAAGCCATCTCCTGGGTTCAGGCATTGGGCGACAAGGCCTGCGTGCCGTTCCTCATCACTTCGCTGGATGCCTGGACGGAACGCGGCCTGCAGGGTGCGCAGTCACTGAGAGTGCGCCATGAGTTGGCGAAGTCGCTCTCCGCGCGCCGAGGGGGCAACTTGGGCCTGGAACCTGGGCCCTGGCGTGCATGGTGGAGTGGAGTCCAGCAGGGCCTGCGTACCAATCCCAGTAGCGGCAAGGTCGAGGGCACGGGCGCCAGCTTTTTTGGAGTTCGACCCGAATCCGATCGAATTGTGTTTGTTTTGGACCGCTCCGGAAGCATGACGGAATCCGTGGTGTTGGCGGAAGCCGATGGCGGAACGAAGGGTGGACCGACTGGAAGCGTGCGGCGCTGGGACGAGGCCCAACGACAGTTGCATGGGTTCTTGCGCGAAGCGCCCAAGGGACTGAAATTCAATGTCGTGCTGTTCCACAGCTACGCCGAGGCGTTCCGGGACCGCTTGGTGCCGGCCAGCGGAGACGAATTAGAAGCGCTGCGCATGTGGCTGGGCATCCACGCACCGGGTGGCGGCACCATGTTGCGTTCGGGGCTCGATCGAGCACTCGAATTGGAGCCAGGCCCGCAAGACCGGCCGGCGGATGGCCAACCCCTGCAGCCCAAGCCGTTGCCGGAATGCGACACGGTGGTGCTCTTGTGCGACGGCGAGACATCCGAGGGCGGTACCTGGGTGCCCCATTTCCTCAGCCATGTGGCGCCGCGTCTGCGGGTGGTGATCCACGGAGTGCAGGTGGGCGGACAAAGCGATGGAGTGCTGGAGGCGCTGACCAAGGGAACCCGCGGCGGCTACGTGCAGGTGGGAATGGGACGCTGAACCAGGGGGAGCGCGTCCACGCCCGGGGCCGAGGAACCAATTGGACAGTTGTAGAAATCCCGGCCGAATGCCGGCACTAATCTCGCCATGCGCAATTGCTCTAGTGCCAATAGGTCAATGGTTTGTGGTCGCCAAATGCCGGTAGCCCAACTAGATTGCAGCCTCCTTCTATTGAGGCAGACTTGGAAGCGCAGCGCCCGCATCCGGATGTGAAGATCGGCCCGCGCGTTGGCCACCGCATCGTGGCACTGTAGCCAGCAGGACCTCGTCCCAGCGGCCGACTAGGGGCGCTCGAACCGGCAGGGGATGCCGAGCAGCCGGCCTTTGCCGCAGGTCGCGCCCCCCCCCCACGCACCCGGATGAAAGGACCGCGACGGACTCGAGAACCGTCACGGCCCACCAACACCGAACTGGGCCACCTGGGGCGGGGCACGGATTGGTGCGTTGCCCCCTACCCCGCCCCGCCGCACGCTTGGACCGCGCTTACCGCGCCGCTACACTCCTCGCGCCAATTTCACGCCCGAGGCTGCGCCGCGACCGCGCCGCCCAGGCCTGAAAGCCAACCCCCAAACGTCCGTTCCGGCGCGCCCGGAAGGGATGCCCCCCACCCACGATGCTGACCGGCTACGCACCGATCCTCGTCCTACTGGCGTTGGCGATCGGATTCGCCCTCGTCAACCTGTTCGTGTCGGAGTTGATGGGCCGCCGACGGGTGAACGTCGGCAAGGGCGATCCCTACGAGTGCGGCATGGAGCCGCAGGGCTCGGCCCGCATCCGCCTTTCGATCCACTTCTACCTCGTGGCCGTGCTCTTCATCCTGTTCGATGTCGAGTCGGTCTTCCTGGTCCTGTGGGCGGTGTCGGCCGAACAGCTGAAGGCCGAAGGGTTGGCTGTGCTCGTGCTGGTCGAGATCGCCGCCTTCGTGGCGATCCTCGGCTTGGCCTTGGCGTACGTGTGGCGCAAGGGAGGTCTGGAATGGGATCGCTGAAACCCGCCGGCGCGCACGGCAACGACGACTTCGGCTTCCTCGCGACGCGCGTCGACGAGCTGGTCAACTGGGGCCGCAAGAACAGCCTGTGGCCGATGCCGCTGGGCTTGTCGTGCTGCGGCATCGAGCTCATGGCCATGATCGGGCCGAAGTTCGACCTCGCGCGGTTCGGCGCCGAGGCGGCGCGCTTCAGCCCGCGCCAGTGCGACCTGATGATCGTCGCCGGCACGCTGACCTGGAAGATGGCCGAGGCGGCGCGCACGATCTACGACCAGATGCCCGACCCCAAGTGGGTCATCGCCATGGGCGTGTGCTCGAGTTCGGGCGGCATGTACGACAGCTACAGCGTCGTGCAGGGCGTCGACTCGATCCTGCCGGTCGACGTGTACGTGCCGGGGTGCCCGCCGCGACCGGACGCCGTGATCGACGCGATCATGAAGCTGCAGAAGAAGATCGAGCGCGAGAAGCCGGTCGAGCTGCTCCTGTCGGGCGACGCGGTCGGCGAGTACGACGGCGGCACGAAGCGCTTCGTGCGCGCGCCCAACCACGGCATCCCCACCACGCGCAGCCACGAGTTCCTCGCCCCCGGCGAGTGGAAGGACCGCTGACCATGGCCGGGACCAACGAACGCGTGGCCGCGGCGCTGCAGGGCCTCGCCCACGAGGCGTCCGTCGGCAAGGACGGCACGTGCCTCGTGCGCGTGGCCGCGCCGGACGCCAAGGAGTGCATCCGCCGGCTGAAGGAGCGCGCGGGCTTCGAGACCAACACCTTCGTCACCGGCGTGGACCGCTTCCCCAAGGCGCCGCGCTACGAGTGCCACTGGCAGTTCATGTCGGTGGAGCACGCCGATCGCGTGCGCGTGTGCGCCGCGCTCGCCGGCGACGAGCCCAAGGTCGCCAGCATCGTCGACCTCTACCCGGGCGCCGCGTACGCGGAGCGCGAGTGCTTCGACATGTTCGGCATCGTCTTCGAGGGCCACGCCGGCCTCAAGCGCCTGCTGATGCCGGAGGAGTACGACCACTTCCCGCTGCGCAAGGACTTCCCCCACCACGGCATCGAGCCCGATCGCCTCTACCGCGAGTGGGATCGCCGCCGCCGCGAGCGCGCGGCCGTGTCCGACCATTC
>JBEBCR010000378.1:0-3005 GCA_041157565.1 Planctomycetota bacterium
GGACTCGTCGCGCGGCGCCGCCCGGCGTTCGCGGTCGCGGACCTACTTGCCCGAGCCGCCCGCCTTCGACTCTTCCTTCTTGGGCGCCGGCAAGTCGAACTGCTTGAAGTTGACGTACACCTTGCCCGGGTCGTTGCGGCCCTTGAGCACGAGGTTGACGGTGCGCTCGAGGTTGCGCGGGATGGTGCCGGTGCTCTCGGTGCCGTTGCAGATCACCTTCACGGGCTTGTCGAGGTCGAGCAGCACGTCGTTGACGTAGACCGTGACCTTGGTCACGCCTTCGCCGGTGATCGTGATCGTGTTGGTCGAGCGGTCGCAGTTGGCCTTCAGCCACGCGGTGCCTTGCCCGTCCCAAGAGGTCTCGATCCAGTACGCTCGCAGCGGCGCCGGCAATCCGGGCCACAAGGCCACCTCGGTCGGGTTGGCGGCGCGCTTCTGCACGCCGATCCAGGCCCAGACGTCGGCCTCGGTGCCGTCGGCCTTCACGGTGGCGTTCTTGTAGCCGAGCTTCTCGTTGGCCTCGGCGAAGGCCGTGGCGTTGGCGCCGCCGCCGCAGAACAGCGTCGGCAGGTTGCGGAAATTCTCGTTGACCACGGCGATGGCGTCGCCCGAACGCCCGATGACGCCGGCGAAGCGGTCGGGGAAGCGCGAGCCGAGCAATAGGGCCGTGCCCACGCTGGCGCCGCGCCCGCACAGGAAGATCTTGTCGAAGTCGACGGCGTGGTTCTTCGTCAGCGAGTTGAGGATGCTGAACAAGTTGCCGGTGCCCGAGGGGCGCGTCGCGCCCGCCTCGGCCACGTTCCACGCCGCCTCGTCCTCGGGCAGCGGAATGGCGACGAGCACCGCCTTCTCGCGCAGCGCGGGATCGATCCAGTCCTCCATCAAGTGCTGCTCGGCCTTCTGCTTCGCGTCGGGGAAGCACACGAGCAGCGGATACGACTGCTTGGGGTCGTACTTCGCCGGCGTCCACACCGCGTATTCGAGCTTGGCCTTCTCGTCCCAGTAGGCCTCCATCGTCTCCTTGGAGACCTTGCCCTTGACGACGCGACCCTTGGCGTAGTCGTAGCTGTTCCAGATGGCTCGACCGAGGTCTCCCGTCAGCGAGAGGGTGCTGCGCTTGGCCTTCTTGTCGAGCTTCTCGACCTCCTTGGCCAGTTCCTCGTAGGCCTTCGAGATGCCTTTGCTGTCGGTGTTGGCCTTGACCCACGACTGCAGGCTCTTGCCCAGGGCGGCGTGGTCGGCGGGCTTCAGCACTTCCTCCACGGGAGCGAAGGCCGAGGCGACGAGGGCGATGGTGAGGACGAGCGGCAGGCGCATCACGCACACTCCATGGGGGTCGGTGGCGGCCGGAGCGATCCCCCAGCCTCTTGGCTAGAGGATAGGAGACGGGCGGGGCCGCGTCACCAAGGAGCAAGCGCCCCTCCCGCGAGTCCCTCTATGGTGGCGCCGTCTCCTGCCCGAGGCCGTGCTGGCCACCGGCGCGCGCCGCGAGGCCACGGACGCCCATGGAGGGCAGCCCCTGGGCGGCGCGAACTCGACTACGACTCGAGCGCGCCAGCGCCGCCAAGGCCCGCGCGCGCGTCGCGCAGCGGCCAGAGGATGCGCGGCCCGTTCGAGAAGGCCAGCTCCGCGGGCAGCGCATCGAGGTCGAACCAAGCCGCATCGAGCACGTCGGGCCCCGGCCGCAGGTCCAGCGTCAGGGGCGTGCAGCGGTAGACGGCCACGTTGGCAGGCCGATGGCCTTCGGGCACCCACACGAGGTCGTGCAGGGCCTCGACGCGCACGACGATGCCGCACTCCTCGCGCACCTCGCGCTCGACCGCGCTCGCGGCCGGCTCGTCGATCTCCTGGAAGCCGGCTGGCAGGGCCCACATCCCATGGCAGGGCGCGATGGCACGTCGCACGAGCAGCACCCGCCGCTCGAGCAGCACGAGTCCCGCGGCGGCAGCCGCCGGATTCAGCCATTGGACCCAGCCGCAGCTGGCGCAACGCCTGCGTTCGCGGCCTTCGATGGCCGCGGCCTCGGTGGCGGAGCCGCAGAGCTGGCAGTGGCGTGCGTCCATGCGCTGGTCGGGGGCAGGCGAGCCCGCGCCCAGTCTAGCCCGAAGGCCGTGCTCCATTCCGCGTCGAACGGGGCGCGCGGGGCCTGATTCGCGTCCGCTCGTCTCGGAACGGGGTGGACGGCTTGGTGCCTCGCGGGGGCGGGTGGCCTACACTTGTCCCACCCCTCGGCATGCAACGCATCCTCCTGCTCGGCTCCACCGGCTCCATCGGCCGGCAGACTCTCGAAGTCGTGCGCGCCAACCCCTCGCGCCACCGCGTCGTGGGCCTCGGCGCTCGGCAGGACGCCGAAGGACTGCTCGAGCAGGTGCGCGAGTTCTCGCCTGCGCGCGTGGCCCTGTGCGATCCCGAAGCGGCCGAGCGCCTGCGCTCGCGCCTGCCGCAGGGCGTCGCGCTGCACGCCGGCCCCTCGGCGCTGGTCGAGCTGGCCGAGGCTTGCGACTACGACCTCGCCGTGCATGGCGTGGTCGGGGCCGCGGGCGTGCTCCCGAGCGAGGTCGTGCTGCGGAAGGGCCGCGTGCTGGCCTTGGCCAACAAGGAGTCCCTGGTGGCCGCCGGCGCTCCACTGTGCGCGCTGGCGCGCCGCACGGGCGCCACCATCGTGCCGGTCGACTCCGAACATTCGGCGGTGTTCCAGTGCCTGCGCGGCGAGGACTTGCGCCGCGTGCGCAAGGTGATCCTCACGGCCTCGGGCGGACCACTGCGCGGCTGGCCGCTCGAGCGCATCCGATCGGCGAGCGTGGCCGAGGCGCTGGCGCACCCCAACTGGAAGATGGGGCCGAGGATCACGATCGGCAGCGCGACCTTGATGAACAAGGCGCTCGAGATCGTCGAGCTGCACCACTTGTTCGACCTCGAGCCCGAGCGCATCGAGGTGGTCGTGCATCCCCAGTCGATCGTCCACTCGATGGTCGAGTTCGTCGACGGCTCCGTCGTGGCGCAGC
>JBEBCR010000379.1:0-15714 GCA_041157565.1 Planctomycetota bacterium
GCGCATGGCCTCGACGTGGACGCTGGCGCCCTTCTTGCGGCCGGGCTGGATGCCCGGATCCTGCACCACGTGCAGGATCCTCACCGCCGCGCCCCCGCCGCCGCGGCGGCCGACTCGGCGAACCAACCCTGCAACGCGCGCGCGCTGGCGCGCCCGTCGAAGCACTGCTCGGCCCGCGCGCGCCCGAGGCGCGCCAGCTCCGCGCGGCGCCCGGCGTCCTTGCACAGCGCCTCGATCGCGTCCGCGACGGCGCCATCGTCCTCCTCGGGCACGATCACGCCGCAGCGGCCGCCATCGAGGATCTCGGGGATGCCCACCACCGGCGTCGAGATGCAAGGCAACCCCATCGCCAGCGACTCGATCAGGGTCGTCGGCAGGGCGTCGCGGTTGCCGTCCTCGCCGATCACGCACGGCAGCGCCATGACGGTGGCGCGCGCCATCAGCTCGCGCACCTTTTGCTGGTCGAGCGCGCCGGTCAGCGCGATCTTCGCGCCCATGCCGCGGCGCGCGATCTCGGCCTCGATCTTGGCCCGGTCCTCGCCCTCGCCGACGAAGGTGGCGCGCGCCTCGAAGCCCCTGTCGGCCAGCATGCGCAGCGCGCGCACCAGCACGGGAAAGCCCTTCTTCTCCACGAGGCGCGCCACGCACAGGACGTGGTTGGCGTCGCGCTCGACGCCGCGCGACTGGAAGCTCTCGAGGTCGATCCCGTTGTACAGGCGCCGCACCTTGGCGATCGCCCCGGGCTCGAGGATCCCCTCGAGGTGGCGCACGTTGGCGTCGCACACCGTGACCGTGAAGCTGGAGCGCGCCACGAGGCGCGACAGGAGCTTCGGATTGACCGTCGAGCGGTAGATGTCCTTGGCGTGCGCCGTGACGCTGTAGGGCGGACCGCCCAGGTCGTGGACCAGCATCGCCACCAGCGCGGAGTCCGTCGCGAAGTGCGCGTGGATGTGGTCGACGCGCTCGGCGCGCGCGCGACCCAGGACGACCAGCGCCTCGGCGAACAGCGAGGGCATGCGCTCGTGGCGGAAGCCCGACAGCTCGCGCACCAGCGCGCCGAAGCGCTCGAGCAGCGCGTGGCTCTCGGCATCGTGGCCGAAGAGCGCCAGCCAGGGCTCCATGCGATCGTCCGAGCGAAGCTGCTCGATCGGCGCCAAGAGCCGCGCGAACTCGGGGTGCCGCGGCTCGTCGTCCGCGGGGCGGCGCGCGTAGACGCGCACCTGCGTGCCAAGGCGCTCCTGCTGGAGGATCTCGTTGAGGACGAAGGTCTCGGAGAGTCGCGGGAACTTCTTGAGCAGGTAGGCGACGCGCGGAGCGCTCATGGAGCGAGGCCACGGACGCGGTGCGTTGCGCGCGAAGCCTCGGCCTGTTCGGCCACCACCTGCGCCAAGCGCCGCGCGCCCTGCATCGCGGGCGTCTCCGCCTCGACCTGGCCGCGCGCGAGTGCGGCTTGCACGGCCTGGCGCATCCCTGACGCGTCCGGCGTCGGCAGGCATGCGGCCAGTCCGGCCTGGTCGAGCCGTTCGGCCCGGATCAACTGCTCGCGCCGCGGGAAGCAGCGCGGGACCAGCACCGCCGGCACCCGGCTCTGCAGGATCTCCACGCACGTGTTGTAGCCGCTCATGGCGACCACGGCGTCGGCGCGGGACAACAGGTGCGGCAGGTCGGCGTGGAACATGTGGATCTGGACTCCGGAGAGTCTTCGGACCCTGCGCTTCAGCGTCTTGAAGCGATCCTCGTCGAGCAGCGGCCCGCAGATGATGGTCGAGTCCCACTCGCACGCGCCCAGCTCCAGCGCGTCGACGTAGGTGGAAATCCTTTCGTAGCCGTCCTCGCCGCCGCCGGTGGTGACGAGCACCATGGGACGGTCGCCGGGGGCGCGCGGCAGGCGCGCGGGCGTCGACTCGCGGCCGACGTAGCCCACGTACTCGAGCCGGTCCCGCAGTTCGATCGGCACGGGGTACTCCGCACGCGCGTCGAAGATGCGCGGATCGCCGTAGACGCAGACGCGGTCGTACCACTCGCGCAAGGCGCGACGGGCCAGGGCCCGGCCCCAATCGCGGGCCACGGCCTCGGGCGAGTCGATGATGTCGCGCACGCCGAGGACCGTGCGCGTGCCCGAGCCGCGCGTCGCCTCGAGCACGTCCACGAGTTCGTCGCCCAGTCCGAGGATCTGGTGGTCGACGACCAGCACGTGCGGCGCGAACGTGCGCTGCACCTGCGAGAGCAGTCCGCGGCGCAGCTCTGTCAGCATCTCGATGTCGCCACCCAGGGTGCGCGGCACGTAGTTGCCCGAGTCGTCCTTCGAAACCGAGGGCAGCTTGAGCACCTCGACGCCATCGGGCAGCGCGAAGTGCGTCGCGCACGGCGACCCAGTGGTAACGAGGATCTCGGCGCGCGGCAGCTCCGCGCGCACCGCCGCGGCCAAGGTCAAGGTGCGGCGCAGGTGCCCCAGCCCGAACGAGTCGTGGCTGTGGAACTGCACGCGCACTTCGCTTGCGCGGCTGGTCATGGTCGTTTGGCAACGGAACATGGGCGGGCCATGCGCCGGAGTGCAACGGCCGTGCCAAATGGATCGGCCCGGAGTCGTCCGCAACCTTGCGCAAGGTGGCGAAATCGGCCGCGGCGAGGGCTTGAGGGCCGATTTCGCGCGATCTTGCGAGAATCGCGATCTCGCCGAGCAAGCCGACCCGTCGCACCTCGAGCACCCTTGCCCTTCCAGATTCTGGACGAGACGCCAACCGCGTGCCCCCAACCGGCGCCGCACCTGAGGCGGCAGGCGCAAGCGGATCCCCCTCGGCGGACACATGCGGGGCGCTTTCGGCGCCGCGGGCGCCCATCGGACCGTTGTCCAGAGAACTTGGCACTGCAGTTGCTGTCGGGGCCTTGGGTCGCGCGTGTGCCTGCGCCGACCCAGCCGACCTCCCCGACCCGGGCGCGAGCCTGGCGGAAACACGTTCCCATCGCAGCCCGAAGCCCGCCAACCCGGGCATAAGGCCTCGTCCCCACCCCCGATCCCCGTCCTAGGCTTCCCCATGGTCCGCATCTCCCGCGTGCTCTGCACCCTCGCCCTGCTCGCCTCCACCGCGCGAGCCGACCTGCTCGTCGGCCGCCTCGTCGATCCAAGCGGCGCCCCCGTGCCCTTCGGCGACCTCGACTTCCGCTTCGCCGGCGGCTCCGGCGGCAACCCCGCCACGGTCAACGACGGCGCGAACGCGTCGGGACAGTTCGCCGTGACGATCGCCGCGGGCACCTACGACGTGAGCTTCAACCCGCCGCGCGGCACGAGCCTCTTGGGCGTGCTGCGCACCTCGGTGGCCGTGGCCGGCACCACCAACATCGGCGACGTCGTGCTGCCGCTGGGGCGCACCATCTCCGGCGTGGTCGTGAACGGAGCCGGCGTGGGCGTGGCCGGCGTCAACTTCGACGCCTTCGACTCCAACGGCGTCGACCAGGCGACGCTGTACGACTCGTCGCTCGCCGGCGGCTCGTTCGCGTTCAACGTCCCGGCGGGCGCCTACGAACTGGCCATCAACCCCGCGGGCGTCGTGGGACAGGTCCTGGCGCCGACCAGCCTGCCCATCGACGCCACCGCGAACTCGGTCAACCTCGGCGTGGTGGCGCTGCAGCCGGGCTTCACGCTGTCGGCGATCGTGCGCAACGCCTCGAACCTGCCGATGGCGAACGTCGACATCGACGTGCGCCACGCCACGACGCTGCAATCGCTGCACACGCCCGGCGACGACAGCAACGCCACCGGACTCGTCGACGTGGTCGTGCCGGCCGGCACGTACTTCGTCGACTTCAAGCCGACCTTCGCCACGGGCATGGCGCCGCGCCGACTTGGTCCGACGACCGTGGCGGCCACGAGCACCCTCGGCATCGTCCAGCTGCAAGCGGGTCTCGCCCTGACCGGGGTCGTGCGCGACGCATGGGGCGTGGCCGTGCCTGGCGCCAACATCGACCTCGTCGCCTCGGCCACGCAGGTCGAGGCGTTGCTGGTGGCCGACGGCACGGACGCCACCGGCGCCTACGCGGTGCGCGCTCCCGCCGGCACCTTCGACGTCGAGTTCAAGGCTCCCGGCGGCTCGAACCTCGGGTCGCAGCTCGTGGGCGGCTTCGTGCTCGCGGCGAACTCGACCCTCGACGGCGTGCTGCCGCCGGGCGTGAGCTACGCCTGCGTCGGCGACGGCGCGTCCTCCGCCGCGTGCCCGTGCGGCAACAACGGCCCCGCGGGCGTCGTGGCAGGCTGCGCCAACTCGCTCGGCGCGGGCGCCATGTTGCGCGCGACCGGCGCGGCCCGCATCTCGGCCGACACGTTCGTGCTGCAGGGTTCGCAGATGCCCAACAGCTCCGCGCTGTACTTCCAAGGCACGGCCTTGGCCGGCGCCGGACTCGGCACGGCCTTCGGCGACGGCCTGCGCTGCGCGGCCGGCTCCGTGATCCGCCTCGCCACGCGGACCAACGCGCTCTCCGCCTCGAGCTACCCGCAAGGCTCCGACCTGCCCATCTCGGTGCGCGGCCTCGTGCCCGTCGGCGCGACGCGCGTCTACCAGGTCTGGTACCGCAACGCGGCCGCGTACTGCACGGCAAGCACCTTCAACCTGACCAACGCCGCGCAGGTGGCGTGGGCGCCCTGAGGCCTCGCGCCATGGCGCGCGCCCACCGGCCGGCCGCCAAGCTGGCTGCGCTCGCCGCGCTCGCCTTGGCGGCGGGCTGCGGGCGCTTGTCGCTCGATTCCGAGCCGGATCCGAGCGGGCCCCGGCCGCTCGATCCGTTGCCCGGCGCGCACGCCAGCCTCGGTCTCGTGTCGGCGGTGGGCGGAGCAGGCCGCGTGCGCGTGCGCTGGCGGCTGCCGGAAGACGAGCGCTCGCTGCCCGCGCGGATGGCCGTGTTCCTCGGGCCCGATCCGGCGACCTTGCTCGACGGCGAGCCGCGCGAAGTCGTGGAAGCCTCCGGCGACGCGCTGTGGACCGGCTTGCCCGCCGAGCAGTTGCTGCACGCCCGCATCGCCGCGCGCGACGAGGAGCGCGGCGCGTGGATCGGACTGGGTCCGGTGCTCGCTTGCCACACCGGCGCCCCGCTGTACGTCGATCCCGTCGGCGGCGACGACGCGGCGGATGGCGCGACGCCCGGCACGGCGTTGCGCGACTTGACGCTCGCCATGTTGCTGGCGCCGATCGGCGGCAAGCGCGTCGTGTGGGTCGCCGGCGGCGAGCAACTGGCCGTGCGGCTGCCGCTGTCCACCGGGTTGCACGTCGCCGGCGGCTTCGGTCCCGACTTCGCGCTGGGACGCCGCGATCCCGCGCTGAACAAGACGAGGCTCGTCGCCGCCGACGATCCCGGCGCGCCGGTCGATCCGGCTCTCGTGACCATCGGCCCCGGCGAACCTGGAGCGCTCGCCGCCATCGACGGCTTCGAGCTCGCCGGCCTGCCCACGACGGGCTCGGGGCTGGAATCCTCCGGCCACGACCTGCAGGCCTGCGGCGTGGCGATCCAAGGCTGCGTGCGCGGCTTCCGCCTGCGTTCGGCGCCCGACGCGCCGGAGACAGAGATCGTGCTGGCCGGCTGCTCGGCCCGTGGCGCGGCGAACGAGGGCTTGTCGGTCGACGGCAGCTTCGACCTCGTGCTGGAGGGCTGCGACTTCGACAACAACGGCGCGGAGGGCGCGGCGCTGGGCAAGCTCCACGCGCCCCCCGGCGCGTCGATCGCGCTCGTGGTGCGTGGCTGCCGCTTCACGCGCAACGCCCAGGAGGGCCTCGACGCCCAGCTGGCCGCGCCCGTCGGAGCCGCGGGAGCGGGCGGGCGCTTCGCCCTCGAGCTGGTCGACAACGACTTCGTCGGCAACGCGCTCGACGGCCTCAAGATCGACATCGACTACGAGGCGTTCCCCGCGTGGGACGCGCGCATCGTGGCGCGCGGCATCGTGGCGCGCGACAACGGCCAGTCGGGGGTCAACCTCGACCTCGACGCCGCGTGCACGGCGTTCCTGCATCGCGTGGCGGCCGCGGCCAACGCCGGCGACGGCGTGAGGATCGCCTCCGAGTCGCACGCGGGCTTCGCCACGGTCTCCTCCAGCGCCGCCTGGGGCAACCTGGGCGCCGGCTTGCGCAGCACGTTGGGCAACTTCGCCGTGTGCGCGACGCACTGCGGCTTCGCCGGCAACGCGCAAGGCGGGTTCGTGGCCGAGGCGGCGCGGGGCGTGGCCGTGTCGTGCAGCGCCGACGCGCAACGGGATGCGTGGGTCGGCGTGGACGAGTTCGGCTGCGTCGATCGCGACTCGCACGATCCCGACCTGCACGCGAGCCTGCCCGTCGACTACGCGCAGGTCGAGGCGCTGGTCGCCGGCGGCGTGCGATTGGACTCCGCGCCCTCGCGAGGGATCGGCGGCTGGTTCGAACTCGCCGGCGACGACGTGGCGCGCGAGATCGTCGCCGCGCCCGGCGCGACGCTGCAGCTCGATCCCGCTCCCCTCGCGCGGCGCGTGCCCACGATGGGCTGGTTCCTCGCCGCCGCCGACGTCGACGAGGATTGGCGCGCCGCGCCCGGCGGACAGCTCGTGGGCGCGGGCTGGCCCGCGCTCGATGGCGCGCGCCCGGACGCGGGCCCGTTCGGCGCCCCGCTCGGCGGCGTGCCCGGACGCGAGGAGCCCCTGCCCGCCACCGCCTTCCACGTCGCGCGCTGCGCCCCGGCGCCGTCCGTGGCCGTGGCCCCGGACGCCGTGCTGTCGATCGAGTTCGGCGGTGGAACGCCGGACGTGGCGAGCCTGCCGCCGGGGCTGGCGTGCCTGCGCGGCGCCGCGCCGCTCGCCGCCGCGGCGAGCGTGCGGTCCGGACGCGTCGTCGTGTCGCCTCCGCCGGGAGGCTGGCGCGCGGGCGACCGCGTCGAGCTGCAGGCCGGCCTGCGCTCCATCGACGGCGCGCCGCTCGCGTCGCCGGTGCTGCTGCTGCTCGCCGCCGGCCCCTGAGGCGCGGCGTCAAGTCCAATTGACAGCGCGGCCGCTCAGGCCGGCGACACGTCGACCATCGTCGAGTACTGCACGTTGCCGCCGCCGAGGTCGGAGACCTGGCCGGAGACCAGCGCGTTGACGCCGACGCCCTCGACGAGGTCGTCGCCGCGCGGCAGCCCGTCGACGCGCGCGCAATCGCGCGGCATGGAATCGTCGGCGGCGACCTCGAGCACCAGCGCGCCCTGCGCGTTCGCGAGGCGCGCGCGCCCTCCCGCGGCGATGCCGAGGCGCGCGAGCTCGTCGGGGTGCAGGTGGACGCGCGGCCGCCCGGCCTTGGCCCGGTGGCGCGCCGAGTGCGAGTAGGTCGAGTTGTGCGTGTGCACGCTGGGCGCGAGCACCAACCAGTGGCCGCGCCGGTCGCCGCAGGCGTCGTCGGGGGTCCAGCTGGCGAGCGCGGGCTGGCCGAGCTCGACGCAGGCGGTGCTCGAGAGCTCGACGCGACCCGAAGGCGTGCCGCGGTCGCGCCATTCGAGCGGCGCGAGCTTGACCGGTTCGCCGGCGCGCACGCGCTCGAGCTCGTCGTCCGAGAGCCTGCCGGCGCAGCGCGCGACGAAGTCGTCGCACAACCGCTCGTCGTCCACCTCGTGGCACTCGGCGGGCAGTCCCAGGCGCCGCGCGATGGCGGCGAAGGCCTGCACGTTGCTGCGCGCCTCGCCGCTGGGAGCCAGCGCGGGCCGCGCGCGCTGCATCCGCCGGTGGCCGAAGCTGCGGTACACGTCGTGGTGCTCGAGGAAGACCGTCGCCGGCAGCACGACGTCGGCGAGGCGCGCCGTGTCGGTCATGACCTGCTCGTGCACGACGACGAACAGGTCGTCGCGCGCCAGCCCGCGGCGCACGCGGTTCGAATCGGGCAGGACCACCGCGGGGTTGTGGCACCAGTTGAACACGGCGCCGAACGCGCCTTCCTCGAGCGTGCGACCGAGGCCGACCTGGCTCGTGTGCGCCAGCGGCGCGGTCCTTGGCCGCAGGTCCGGCCGCATGATCCAGTCCTCGGGCAGCTGGAAGTGCTCCCAGCTCTCGTAGTGCAGGCGGTCGGCGTGGCCGAGGATGGCGCACAGGGACGCCAGCGCCCGCATGCCCATCGCCCCGTTCCTGCGGCGCGTCCAGCCGATGCCGGCCTTGATGAACGGCGACCGCGCGCGGGAGAGCAGCTCGAACAGGCGCAGCACGCGCTCCGGCGCGAGCCCGGTGGCGGCGGAACAAGCGGCGAGGTCGTGGCCGGAGCGCGCGTGCGCCTCGAACTCGCCGAAGCCCTCGCATTCGGCGCGGGCGCGCGCGACGTCGACGACGCCGCGCTCGAAGGCGAGGCGCGCCAGCGCGAGGCACAGCATCGAGTCGCTGCCGGGACGCACGACGAAGCCCTCGCCGCCGCGCGCCTCGACGTCCTTCAGCGTGTCCGTGCGCCAGATGTCGACGACGAAGGAGCCCGCGCCGGCTTGCTGGGCGCGGCGCAGCGGGGCTTGGATGTGCTGCACGGTGCGCGCGGCGTCGCAGCCCCACAATCCGACGAGATCGCAGCGCTCGACCTCCTCGACGTCGGGGCCGACGCAGCGGCCGAGCACCGCGGCGTAGCCTTCCTGCCCGGCCGCGTCGCACACGCCGCCGTCGTGGAAGATGGCGCCCAGGGCGTGCATGGCGCGCAGCGGGAACTTGCGCTGCACGAGCCCCATGGTCCCGCCGTACCACAAGGCGAGGATGTCCGACGGACGCAGGCGCGCCACGCGCTCGCACACCACATCGAGCGCCTCGTCCCAGCTGGCGCGCTCCAGGCGACCGCCCTTGCGCACCAAGGGATGCAGGACGCGCTCCGGCGAGGCGCGCAGCTCGCCGTAGAGCATCGTCTTGCCGCACAGCGTGCCGCGCGAGTGGCCGTGGCGCGGGTCGCCCTTGAGGCGCAGCAGTTCGCCGTCGCCGCCGACTTCGACGAGGACGCCGCAGGCGTCGGCGCAGTCGAGCGGGCAGGTGCTGGCGATGGTGCGGCTCATGGCGTCGAGGCGCGGCTCATTCCACGGACGAAGGACGGCGTTCGCTGGCCTTGCGCAAGTCGTCGAGCAGCCCTTCGCCGGTGGCGACGAGCACGCCTTCGCCGTCGAAGAACAGGACATGGCCGCGCACCAGCGCCTGCGCGTCGCTGTAGTCGAACTGCGCGTCGAGGCCCTTCTGCAGCGGAATGGACAGCGACACGCCCAGTTCCTCCTGCTCGAGCCCGCCCCACGCCAGGGCCACGCCCTCCCCGGGCAGCTCCCACGCCTCCAACGGCGCGCCGAGCCGGCGCAGCGCCTCGCCCAGCTCGGCCTCGCCGACGACGAGGGCATGCACCTCCGCGTCGGCCGGGCGCAGGTCGATGCGCTCGCGCGACCAGTCGAGCTGCACGCACGCCGCGCAGCCGACGAGGAGCGTCAGCGTTCGGACAAGTCCTGCCATGGCATGGCCCAGCCCGCGTCCTCCGCCTCGAAGCTCGATCCCAGGTGCGAGAGCCGATCCTGTTCGTCGAAGAAGAACCACACGCGGTCGGTGCGCGTGTCGCGGTTCACGAAGGTGACCACGAAGAGGGTCAACCCGGCGACCTTGCCGTGGCTGTGGTCGTAGCGCCACGCGCTGCGGCGTCCCAGCTGGACCACCTCGTTGGGCGCCCCCATGGCCGCGGCCACGTCCTGCGCGGTGCTCTGGCCGACGACGAACTTGGACAGGTCGCGGCTCGACAGCGGCTCGTTGGTCGAGTCGCGCGCGAGGAAGCACGACGCGCAGCCCAACGCCAGGCACAAGGCGGCGAGGAGGGTTCTCATGGCCTAGTGGTATACAGGAACGCGGGCGCGGACGCCCGACGACCCCCACCGTGCGCATCGGACTCGACCTATCCCCCGTCGCCGGCCACGGATCTCCCGGGGTCGCCCGCGCGGCGCTTTGCCTGTGCGCGGCGCTGGAGCGGCGCGGACGCGTCGAGGTCGTGCGCCTCGTCCCGCCGCCCGGACGCGGCGCGCGGCGCTGGCGCCACCTCGACCTGGCGCGGCTGGCGCGCGACGCGCGGCTCGACGCGCTGCACTCCTTCACCAGCGCCTTCCCGGCGCTCGCCCCCTGCCGCCGCGTGCAGACGGTGCACGAGCTGCCGTGGCTGCATGGGGAAGCCGAGAACGCCGGACCGCGCCACCGCTTGTGGGCGCGGCTCGGCGCGCGCTTCGCCGACCTCGTCGTGACCATGACCGAGACGGTGGCGGCCGAGTTGCGCGAGCACTGCGGTCCCGCGCGCCTCGCCGTCGTGCCCTGGGGCGTCGAGCGGGGCGTCGAGCGCGACGCGGCGCTGGTCGAAGCCCGCGGCCTGCGGCCGCGCGGCTACGTGCTGGTGCCCGGCGGCGCGCGACCGAAGAAGCGCGCCTTGGCCGCGCTCGCCGCGCTCGCGACCACGCGCGAGGAGGCACTCGCCGACCTGCGGCTGGTGGTCACCGGCGCCGGGCCTGTCGGCGCCACGCCCGGCGATGCGCGCCTCGCCGCGCTGGGCGTGGTCGACGACGCGACCATGGAATCGCTCGTGCAGCACGCCGCCTGCGTGGCCGTGCCCTCCGCGAGCGAAGGCTGGTCGCTGCCGGTGCTCGAGGCGCTCGTGCGCGGCGTTCCGGTGGTGGTGCCGGCGGGGAGCGCGCAGGCCGAGGTGGCCGCCGAGGGCGGCGTCGTCGCCGCGTCGCGCGACCCCGACGACCTGTCGCGCGCGCTGGCGCGGGCCGTCCTCGAGCGCGACGACCCGGCGCGAGTCGCCGCGCGGCGCGCCGTGGCCGCGCGACGCAGCTGGGACGAGAGCGCGCGGCGCATGGAGGAGGCATGGCTGTCGCTCCCTTGAAGCGCGCGCCGCGGGTGCTCGTGCTCGGCACGGTGCTCGGCCAGCCGCAGGGCGGCGTGCGCCGCCACAACGCCGAGATCCTGCCGCGCGCGGCGCGTCTCTTGGCGGAGTCCGGCGGCTCGCTCGCCGTGCTGGCCGGCCGCGAAGCCCCGGCCTTCGACCTGCCCGGCGTCGAGCTCCTGCGCGGCCGCGCGCCGGCGCGCCCTGTCGTGCTGCGCGCCGCGCTCGAGGCGCGCGAGTGCGCCCGGGCGCTGGCCGAGGCCGCTCGGGACGGCAGGCCGTTCGACGTCGTGCACACGGCGCACCTGCCGCCGCCCGATTGTCAAGTTCCCTTGACGATGCTGGCCCACGACCTGCGCGGATTGGACCCGCGCGTGTCGAGCATGCCGCGGCGCCTCGCCGCGCGCACCGCCTACGCGCGCGCCAAGCGCGTCGCGACCGCGTGGATGGTGGTCAGCGAGGCGATGGGGCGGGAACTGGAGGAACTGCTCGGCGTGCCGACGGAGCGCGTCCACCTCGTCGGCAACGGCGGCGACCACTTCGCGCCCCTGCCGCGCGCGGCCGGCGCGGACGCGCCCATCCTCGCCGTGGGCCACGTCGAGCGCCGCAAGAACCTCGAGCTGCTCCTGCGCGCGTTGGCGCTGGATCCGTCGCTGCCGAACCTCCTCGTGCACGGCGAGGCCAAGGACGGCGAGGACGAGCGCCTGCGCGCGCTGGCCGGGCACCTCGGCGTCGCCGCGCGCGTCGAGTGGCGCGGGACCGTCGCGGAGGTCGAGCTCGCGGCGCTGTACGCGCGCGCCGGCGTCGTCTGCGTGCCCTCGCGCGTCGAGGGCTTCTCGCTGGTGGCGTTGGAGGCGCAGCTCGCCGGAGCGCCGCTGTGCGTGTCGGACATCCCGGCGCTGGCGGAGATCGCCCCGCGCGCCGCGAGGTTCGCCCCCGACGACGCGGCCGGCTGCGCGCGCGCGCTGCGCGCGGAGCTTTCGCGCACCCCCGACGAGCTGCGCGCGGCGCGCGAGCTCGCCGCGCGGCGCACCTGGGACGCCTGCGCCCGGCGCCTGGTCGACGGCTGGGCGGCCGCGGCGGCGCGCGGGCGCGCCTAGGCCGCGGACGCGTCCGCGTCCGTCAAATTTACTTGACAGCTCGCCGCCTGCGCGCGGCGCGCGGCGCTCAACCGTCCTCGGTCGCGGATTCGCCCTCGGCCTCCGCCGCGGCGCCCGCCCCGGATCCGCGCAACCAGGCTCCGCCGCGGAAGGCCAGCGCGAACACGAGCGCGAAAACCGCCAAGGCCAGCACGATCGCCCCGGCCTTCAGCCAACCCGGCAATTGCGCGAAGTCGCCCTGCGCGAGGCCCGAGGACCCTTCGTGGCGCGAGTACTGCAGGATGCCGCGCGTCGCGGCGGCGGACGCGCGCTCGGGGCGTCCCGCCGCCGGCGCGCGCCCCGTCGGCGTGGCGGCGACGGGCGCGATGGTCTCGGACGCGGGTGGCGCCTTCGCCGGCGGACGCGCAGGCGGCGCGCTGGGCGTGGGCTGGTCCAGCTCCGGCAAGTCGAGCTCGGGCAGTTCCAGGTCCAGTTCTTCCAGCGGCGATTCGGGCGCCATCTCGGCCACGATCGCCTGCGGCGCGTGGTAGCGCGCGCGCACCTCGCCAAGCTTGAACTCCTCGCCGGAGCGGACGAGGGCCTCGCCCACGCGCCTGGCTCCCAGCCACACGCCGTTGCGCGAGCCCTCGTCGACGATGCGCAAGCCCTCCGGCGTGGGCTCGAGGCGCGCGTGGCGCCGCGACACGCTGGCGTCCGCCACCACGAGGTCGCACTCGCCCGCGAGTCGGCCGACGACGGTGGTCGGCTGGAGGGGAACTAGGCGGCCTTGCAGCGGGCCGGACAGGAACTCGAGCTGGTGCGGCGATCCGGACGGAGCCATGGTCGGCCCACAGCGTAGGAAGCGCCGCGGCCGGATGGGATGGTTCGCCGCGCGAACCCGCCCGCGCCCTCGGCGGCGCCACCTCCCCGCGACGCCGCGCGCCGCGTAGACTGCGCCGCCGAAGGATCGCCGCGCATGCAGCACTCCGGACGCGACTGGATCGACCGATTGGGGCTGGCTCCCCACCCCGAAGGCGGTTGGTACCGCGAGACCTTCCGCTCGCTGGCCCTCGTGACGACCACGGACGGACGCCGCCGCTCGGCGTTGACCGTGATCCACTTCGCGCTGCTCGCCGGCGAGTCGAGCGCCTGGCACCGCGTGGCGGCCGACGAGGCGTGGATCCACTGCGAAGGCGACCCGCTGGAGCTCACCATCGTCCACCGCGACCTGTCCAAGGTGGAGCGAGTGCGGTTGGGAGCGGGTGGGCAACCGCACCATGTCGTGCAAGGCGGCGCGTGGCAGGCGGCGCGCAGCCTCGGGGACGGCAGCCTCGTCTCGTGCAGCGTGGCCCCGGGCTTCGAGTTCGCCGACTTCGAGCTGCTGCGCGACCTGCCCGACGCGGAAGCCGAGTTCCGCCGCAAGTACCCGCGACTCGCCTGATCGTCCCCGCCGGCGAGGGTAGACTCCCGCCTGCCTTGGACTCGCCCGCCTTCCGACTCCAGCGACTCGAGCACGCCTACGCGCGCGGGCTGTTCCGCGCCGAGGCGCCGACGCTGCGCGCGCTGGACCTCGACTGCGCGCGCGGCCGCGTGCTGGCGCTCGCCGGCCCCAACGGCTCCGGCAAGAGCACGCTGCTCAAGCTGCTCGCCGGCTTGGAATCGCCGCGCGCCGGATCGCTCGAGGTGCTCGGCGGCGATCCGCGCGCATCCGACGTGGCGCGTCGCATCGGCCACTGCCCGCAAGGCGCGGCCTGGCCGGGCGACTTGTCTTTCGAGGGCGCGCTGCAGCTCGCCGGCGCGCTGCGCGGGCTGGGACGCGACGCCAAGCGGCGCGCCCGCGACCTGCTCGACCAGGTCGGGCTCGCCCGCGAGGCGCGGCGCCCGATCGCGCGCGGCTCGGGCGGCATGGTGCAACGCTTCGCCTTGGCGCAGGCCTTCCTGCACGAGCCCGAGCTGCTGCTGCTCGACGAACCGACCGCCGGCCTCGACGCCGAGGGCTTCGAGGCCTACGCGGCGCTCCTGGTGCGCGCCAAGGCGCGCGGAGCCACCATCGTCGTGGCCTCGCACCTGCCCTCCGACCTCGGCGCTGGCGCCGACGAGCTGGTCGTGCTGCTCGACGGGCGCGTCGCGGCGCGCGGCGTGCCGGACGAGTTGGTGGCGCGAGACGGGCTGCTCGGCTTGTACGCGCGCCTGCGGCGGGAGTCGGCGTGAGCGCGGCCGGTTGGCTGGCGCTGGCGCGCCTGCAGGCGGCGCGTTGCGCGCGCTGGCCCATGCTGGCGCTCCTCGTCGTGGTGGCTTGGTTGGCGCACGGCGCCTTCGAACGCCCCGGCGCGCCCTCGGCTGGAGCGACGATCGCCCCGCTTGAGGCCGACATGCTGGCTCGCCATGGCGCGTGGTGGCTGGTGCTCGTCGCCTTGGTCCCGACCTGCGCGTGGCTCGCGGCCGCCGCCGCGCACGCGGCGTTGACGCGCGAGCGTCCGCTCTTCTGCGCGGCGGGAGCCAACCCGTTGCTGGTGCTCGGCGCCACGGCGTTGGGCGTCGCCGCGGCGGGTGCCTTGGCGCTGGCGCTGGCGGCGGCGGCGCTGGAGTCCGGCGCTGGCGCGGACGGCGTGGTCGCGCGCAGCCTGGTCGCGGCGCCCGCGCCCGGCGGACGCTGGATCGACGCGCGAGGCTTCGAGTTCGTGCTCGTCGATCCGCGGCCGGACGCGGCCGAGGCGTTGATCCTGCCCCTGGGGCTTGGAAGCGGCGCCGGAGCGGCGACCCTCGTGGAGTGGGAGGCGCGCACCCCCGCTGGCGCGACCCGCGGCACCACTCCCATCGCGCTGCAAGGTGAAGCCGTGCTGGCGCTGCCAAGCGGCGCGCCGCTGACGGTCGCGTTGCGCACGCTCGAGCCGGAGGCGCGCGTGCACCTGTTGGATGGAGCGCGTTGGCAAGGCGCGAGCGCCGCGGCGCGCTTGGCGAGCCTCGAGCTGTGGTGGCGCGCAGTCGCCTCGCTGCTCGCCTTGTGCGGACTCGCGGCCGGAGCGGCGGCGTGGATGCGTCCGTTCCTCGCCGGCGCGGCGAGCCTCGCCGCGTGGTGGGCCGTCGCGTTCTGGCTCGATCCAGCATGGTGGCCGGGAGCCGACTTGGGCGCGTGCCTCGCCAACTTGCGCGAAGGACGCCTGCCGCCGCAGGGCGACGTGTGGCAACTCGCCGATGGCGCCATGCTCGGCGCCCTCGGCGTCGTGCTAGGCGCTTGGCGCCTCTTCTTCCCGACGCGCGCCGCCGAGCTCGCGCCCCGGGCCGAGGAGGCCGCGTGACGGCGGCGAGTCGGCGCTGGCGCCCGCCCGCGTGGGCGTGGTGCGTGGCGGCGATGCTCGTCGCCACCCCCTTCCTCGCGCCGCGACCCGACGATGGCCGCGGCTTGGCGGCGCTGGTGCTCGGTCCGCTGGCGCGACGGGCGGCGCAGGCGCAATGGGTGCTGGTCGACGCCGCCGTGCGCGATGGCCGCATGGGGCTGGCGCTGCGACGCGCCGAGACCGCGCTGGCGCTCGACCCCACCGACGCCTCGGGCTGGCTCTACTGGGGCCACCACCTGGCCTTCGAGCGCGGGTCGCTGGAGCGCACGCCGGACGCGGGCGAGCGCGTCGCCTGGCTGAAGGGCGCGCTGGCCTTCTTGGAATCCGGCCGAGGCCGGGTCGAAGATCCGTCGCAGCTGACCTTGCGGCAGGCCGCCATCTGGGTGGCGCTGGCGCAGGAGCCCGAGTTGTGGCCCGGCTTGCCGCCCGGAGAGGCCTGGTCCAAGGCCGCCGAGC
>JBEBCR010000380.1:0-6805 GCA_041157565.1 Planctomycetota bacterium
AGATCCTCGAGATGCAGGGGATCCAGTCGGTGGTGCTCGTGCGCGTGCTCGACGCCGCGGACAAGATGGTCGGCTTCGTCGGCTTCGACGCGGTGCGCAACGAGCGCCCTTGGACGGACGACGACATCTACGTGCTGGAGGCGCTGGGCGCCATCCTCAGCTCGGCGATCGAACGCCAACGCACGGGCCGCGAGCTCGCGCAGGCGGAGGAGGTCTACCGCGCGCTGACCGAATCGTCGCCCGACGGCGTGTACCGCATGGACGCCATGGGCGGCACCGCCTACGTCAACTCGCGCATGTGCGACATCGCCGGGCGGCCCGTCGAGGAGCTGCTTGGCGCTCGCTGGTCCGAGCTGATCCATCCCGAGGACCGCGAGCGGGTGCTGATGGACTCGCGCCGCTCCCTGTCCGGAGCGCAGGCCTTCCGCAGCGAATACCGGCTGCTGCGCGGCGACGGACGCGTGGTGTGGGTGCTCGACCAGGCGCGCCCCATCTCCAAGGAGGGCGCGGTGACCGGCGGCTACATCGGGACGCTGACGGACATCTCGCCGCTGAAGGAGGCCCAGGCCGAGCTTTCGCGCAGCGAGTCGCGCAGCCGCGCGCTGCTGGAGGCGATGCCCGACCTGATGCTGCGCATCGCGCGCGACGGCACGTACCTCGACTGCTCGCAGGCCGGCCGCGGACTGCTGATCGTGGATCCGTCGACCTTCCTCGGCCGCAAGGTGGCCGAGATGCACCCGCCCGAGACGGCCTCGTTCTGGATGCGCAGCATCCGGAAGGCGCTCGACGAGGGCTCGCGCGAGGTCTTCGAGTACGAGCTGCCGATCGAGGGCCGCTTCCGCGACTTCGAGGCGCGCCTGGTGCGATCCGGGCCGCACGAGGTGATCGCCATCATCCGCGACATCACCGAGCGGGCGACGCTCCTGCGCGAGATCAAGAACAACGAGGCCGAGCTGCGCGCCGTGCACTCGGCCATCCCCGACCTGATGTTCGTGATCGGGGCGCAGGGCGTGATCCTCGCCTTCAGCGCCCACAAGCGGGAGGAGCTGTTCGTGCCGCCGCAGTTCGTCAGCGGCGCCAACATCCGCAAGGTGCTGCCGGAGCCGTTGGCGTCGAACGTCCTGGCTGCGATCGGGCGGTGCCTGGCCTCCGGGTCGACCGAGACCCTGGAGTACGAGCTGCCCTTCCCCGACGGGGCGCAGCACTTCGAGGCGCGCCTGGCGCGCATGACCGAGGACCGCGTGGTGACGGTGGTGCGCAACATCACCGACCGCAAGCTGCAGGAGTCCGAGCTGCTGGCGCACCGCCAGCGCCTGCGGCGCCTGGCCAACGAGCTGACCGTGTCGGAGGAGCGCAACCGGCGCGAGCTGGCCCTGCAGCTGCACGACAGCATCGGGCAGGAGCTCGCCATCGCGCGCCTGCGCCTGCAGCGCGCCCAGGAGACGCAGGGCGCCGAGTCGCTGGAGAACCTGGCGCAGGTCAGCCGGCTGCTCGAAGCCTCGATCCGCAACGTCCAGAGCCTGACCTTCGACATGTCGCCGCCGGCCTTGCACGAGCTGGGCCTGCCGCACGCGCTGCGCTCCTACGGCCGCCACCTGGCGAAGACCCATGGCGTGGCCGTCGAGTACGAGGAATCCGGCGACGCCGCGAACCTCACCAGCGACCAGAAGATCCTCTTGTTCCGCTGCGCGCGGGAGCTGATGGTCAACGTGGTCAAGCACGCCGAGGCGACCCAGATCATCCTTTCGCTCGACTACGAACCCGAGCGGGTGTCCGTGCGCGTCGAGGACGACGGAGTCGGCTTCGACGCCGTCGAGGCCCTGTCGCGTTCGCCCGCGGACGGGGCGCATTTCGGCCTGTTCAGCATCCGCGAGCGGCTGGCGGCCTACGGCGGAGCCTTGGACATCCGCAGCGGGGAAGGTACCGTTGCCACCGTCTTCATTCCCTTGGATCCCGCCTCCAAGGCTTGAACCCGAGCATCCACATGAGAGTCCTCCTTGCAGACGACCACAGCATCGTGCGCGAAGGCCTGCGCGTCGCCATCGAGTCGACGGGCCAGCACGTGGTCATCGGCGAGGCCGACAACGGCGCGCGCGCGGTCGAGATGGCCTGCGAGCTGAAGCCGGACCTGCTGGTGATGGACATCGCGATGCCGGAGATGAACGGCATCGAGGCGGCGCGCAAGCTGCTCGGGATGGCGCCGAACAAGGTCAAGGTGCTGTTCCTGTCGATGCACTCCGACAGCGAATTCGTCCTCGAGGCCTTCCGCACCGGCGCCTCCGGGTACGTGACCAAGGCCAGCGCCATGCGCGAGCTGTCGGCGGCGATGGAAGCCATCGCCTCGGGCCGCACCTACATCAGCCCGAGCATCGCCGACGTCGTGCTGACCCCCATCGTGCGCAAGCAGCCCGAACCGGCGCCGCCTTCGGGTCCGCACCTGACTCCGCGCGAGCGCGAGATCCTCAAGCTGCTGGCCGAGGGCCTCTCGGCCAAGGAGTGCGCGGCGCGCCTCGGCATCAGCAACAAGACCGTGCACGCCTTCCGCGGCCAGTTGATGGACAAGCTCAACTTGCGCTCGATCCCCGAGCTGACCAAGTACGCCATCAAGCACGGGTTCGCCTCGCTGGACTAGGCCGCGGCCCGCGCGCGACGCCATCCGCGCAGGCTCAACCCGCTCCGCCGCGGCCCGCGCCCCGCGCGCACGGCAGCCCAGCCGCCGCCCAGGCGCCCATGCCGCCCCGCACGTCGACCAGCGCGTCGAAGCCGCGCGCCTCGAGCAGGCTGCAGGCGATGGTGGAGCGCCAGCCGCCGGCGCAATGGACGATCCAGCGGCGACCGCGGTCGAGTTCGCGCCAGCGCCGCTCCAGCTCCGGCAGCGGGATGTGCGTGGAACCTTCGATGCGCACGGCGTCGCGCTCGCCGGCGGCGCGCACGTCCAGCACGGAAGCGCCCGGCTCCTCGGCGAGCTTGCGCGCCTCGGCCGGATCGACGCGCGGCGTCGATCGCAGGACTCCACGCGCGGCCCATGCGGCCGGATCGGCGCGCAGCACGCCTGCGACGTTCTCGAAGCCCACGCGCAGCAGGCGGATCGCCGCTTCGCGTTCGTTGCCCGGTTCGCACACGAGGATCAGGCGCGCTTCGGGATCAAGGAGCATCCCCGCCCACGAAGCGTAGCGGCCGTCGAGCCCGAGCTGCACGCTCCCGGCGACGTGGCCGCGCGCCCAATCGTCGGAACGCCGCGCGTCGAGCAGCAGCCCGCCCGCGCGCGACAGCTCCAGCGCCTCGTCGAGGGTCGCCTCGCGCGTCGCGCGGGACAGCAGATCCTCGAGCAGCGCACGTCGCCCCCGATTTAGGCGCGCGTCGTGGGCGAAGTAGGCCGGCGCCGGCGGCAGCCCGTCGAGCGCCTCGCGCACGAAGCGCTCGCGCGCCATGGGCGCGAGCATCGGATTGGCGGCGAGCTGCGCTCCGATGGTCGAACTGGTCTCCTTGCCGAGGCTCTTGCCGCAAGCGGAACCCGCCCCGTGCCCGGGATGCAGTTCGACCTGCGGCGGCAGGGCCGCCAGGCGGCGCACGGAGTCGTAGAGCTGCGAGGCGAGTTCCGCCGCGTCGCAGCCCGCCGAGGCCGCCAGGTCGGGCCGCCCCACGTCGCCCACGAACAAGGTGTCGCCGGTGAGCACGGCGCGCGGCGCGCCGGACGGATCGGCGAGGTCCCACACGAGGAGCGACACGCCTTCCGGCGTGTGGCCCGGCGTCTCCAGCGCGACGATCCTGAGCGAACCGAGCACCAGTTCGTCCCCGTCGGCGAGCGGCACGTGCTCGAACTCGGCGCGCGCCTTGCGCCCGAGGCGGATGTCCGCGCCGGTGCGCGCGGCGAGCTCCAGGTGCCCGGCGACGAAGTCCGCGTGGAGGTGCGTCAAGTACACATGACGGATGACGAGCCCCAGCTCCGAAGCGCGGCGGATGTAGTCGTCCACGTCGCGCCGCGGATCGACGACGATGGCGGTCCTGGTGGCTTCGTCGCCCAGCAGGTAGGAGGCCTGCGACAGGCAGGCGAGGTAGTGCTGCTCGAGGATCATGCGTCGCGCCTTTCCCCGTCCGATGCGGGGCCACAGCCTAGACTTTTTCGCGGTGCGGTCGGGAAAAGACCGCTCTCGGGCGCCGCGCCAAGCGTCCGAAGACTCCTGCGCGATGCGCGCCGGAGCAAGCGCTCCCTCCCCCCGGAACAGGACGATCCGGCGCGGTTTCGGCATCTGCTTCTGTCTCCACCGGTCGGGCGGCCTCGACATGCGCGAGGCCGCCCGCATTTCCTTCAAGCCGCGCGGGCGCGCGCGTCGATGAAGCAGTCGGAACTCCGTAGTCCCGCCCCCTGCGCGCCATGCCCAGCCACGAACGCTCCATCGCCCTGATCGTCGCCGGCGAAGCCGCCCTCCACCGCCAGTTGGAGGACATGCTCGACGGCGTGGTCGATCGGCGCCTGCACGCCACCAACCTCGAGGCCGGATTGGGCCTGGCGCGCCAAGTCGTGCCGGACGTGGTGCTGTCCGACGCCGACGTGGATGGAGCGGGAACCTTCGACCTGGTGCGCGGACTGCGCGCCGATCCCTCCACCCTGCACGTGCCCGTGATCCTGCTGGCGCGCCGCATGTCCGTCGAGCTGCGCGCCGCCGCGCTCGACCAGGGCGTGCTCGCGGTGCTGGAGCAGCCGCCCGACCACCTCGCGCTGCAGGCGCACACGCGCGCGGCCATCCGCGGCAAGCGCGCCTTCGAGGAGCTCGTCGCGGCGCACAGCAAGGACGCGTTGACCGGGCTCGCGAGCTTCGAATCGTGGAAGCAGCGCGCCGCGCTGCTGGTGCGTCGCGAGACGCAGGCCGCGCGCTCGATCACCGTCTACGCCTGCGCGCTGCGCGGGCTGCGCACGCTCAACGAGACCATCGGCGAGGCGCGCACGGACGAACTCCTGCGCCGCGCGGCCCGCGCCGTGCAGGAGGCCGCCGGCGAGCACGTGCAGGTCTGCCGCCGCTTCGGCGGGCAGTTCCTTTGGGTGGTCGCCGGCCAGGACGAGGCGCGCGCGCGCCAGTGCGCCCAGCAGGCGGCCGCGCTGGCCTTCTCGCCCGACGGCGGGGACGACCGCGTCGTCGACGTGGCGCTGGGCGTGGCCCACGCCCCGGCGGCGGAGGCGCTGCAGATCCCCTTCGAGGCGCTGCTGCGCTCGGCCTTGTCCAGCCTGCGCATGGCGGAGAAGCGCGAGCAGGGCGGCGTGGCCCTGCGCCAACTCAGCGCCCCCAAGGCGGCCTGAGCGCGCCGCCGGCATCGTCAATTCTATTTGACAAATGCGCCCATCCGGAGGCGCCTCGCGGCCCGGGGATGCGCGCGGGCGGCCTGGACGCTATGATCCCGCCCCGCATGACGCCCCAGACCCCCCCGCCGGGCGACCGCTCGCCCTTGACGAGCGCCGACATCGCCCGCCACAACGAGCGTTGGATCAAGGACCAGTTCCAGGGCATGCGCCCGCTGCGGCCGGCCCGCCACATGGCCGTGGTCGCGTGCATGGACTCGCGCATGCCCGTGTACCAGCTGCTGGGCCTCGACTACGGCGACGCGCACATCATCCGCAACGCCGGAGGCGTGGTCACGGACGACGTGATCCGCTCGCTGGTGCTGTCGCAGCGCGCCATGGGCACGCGGAGCATCGTGCTGCTGCACCACACCGATTGCGGCCTGACGAAGATCAGCGAGGACCAGCTGCGCCAGGACCTCGAATCGGCCACCGGGCTCGCGCCCAAGTTCACGTTCGAGGCCTTCCGGGACCCCTACGCCAGCGTGCGCCAGTCCATCCGCCGCCTGCACCTGTCGCCCTTCCTGCCGTGCAAGGACGAGATCCTCGGCTACGTGTACGACGTCGAGTGCGGCAAGCTCGTGCAGGTCCGGCTGGACGAGCAGTAGCGGACGCCATGCGCGGCGCGCTCAAGCGTCGCGCAGCAGCTCCTCGAGCCGTTCGCGGCGCGGCGCCGCCTGCCAGGCCTGGAGCATGCTCCAGGCGACGACGATCCACAGGTGCAGCGGAGCGCCCAGCCACAAGGCCGCGCCGGCGTGGAGGCCCGCGACCCACAGCCACAGCGCCGCCTTGAGCGCGTGCGAGCGCACGACGGCGGGCACGATGTCGGCCTCGAGGTCGGCGCGCGCCTCGCGCTTGCCTTCCTTGGCGAGGCGCTCGCCCTTGGCGCGCAGTTCCTTGGCGGCCACGGTGGCGACCACCAGCAGCACGAGCGCGGACCAGCTCGCCACCTGCACCTTGCCCGCGTCGAGCACCCCGACCAGCGGCGCGGCGGTCGAGAGCGCGGGCAGCACCAGCAGGCTGGAGGCGAGCGCCTGGTGGACCAGCCGCGCGTGCGTGAACGGCGCGCCTCGCCGGGGCTCGCCCCGCTCGGACGCCCCTCGTCCTGCCTCGCCTCGCCGGTCCTTTGCGCGCGCCATGGCCCGGCAGTCTAGCGCCCGCTTGGCTGGCGGCGGCGGTCTTGGTCGAATGGGGACGCGGAGGTCGCGAGATCCCCGAGTTCCTTCGGGACGCGTCAGGCGACTCGAAGCCCTCTCCAAGTCAGCCAAGCACAGGAACCGACCAGATGGACACGACGCCTCCGCCCCAGCTCCCCCAGGAATCCAAGCGCGTGCTGTGCGGCGTGATGGGCTTGCTGCTGAGCGGCCTGGGCATCCACCGCTTCGTCCTCGGGGACGTCACCGGCGGCATCCTGCGCATCGTGATCAGCCTCGTGACCTGCGGCGCCGGCAGCCTGATCGGCTTCATCGA
>JBEBCR010000381.1:0-5261 GCA_041157565.1 Planctomycetota bacterium
GAGCGACGCGGCGCTCTCGATGATCGAAGGCGCGATCGCGGGCAAGGGCTCGCCCCTGGCGCCGCTCGCGGGAGCGCTGCAAGGCGCATTGCGCCTCGCCGGCGCCGCGGGCGTCGCGGGCGCGACGCTGGAAGCGCTGGGAGCGAATGGCGCCGCCCAGCGCCGCGACGGCTGGCTCGACTGAGGGCGAGGCGCGCTAGGGCACCCACTCCACGCGCAGCGCGTTGCTGAAGTTGTGGCGGTGCGGCGTGCAATACGCCGGATCCGCGTCTCGGTACCACACTTGGTAGTAGCGCGCGCCGAGTCCTTCCTCGGCGATGCGGCCGTTGGTCGACAAGTTCGAGCCCGAGGGCGGCCATTCGCAGGCGCCGGTCTGCGTGCGGGCGCGCCCCAGCCACAGGATCGAACCCGTGACGCAGCGCACGCCATCGCCCCACGCGACGCCCATGCCGCCCGCCATCGCCGTCGTGCCTTGGTAGAAGCCCAGCGAGGTCGCGCGCGGCAAGCCATCGACGCGCAGCAGCAGTTCGTCGGCCTGCACGCTGGAGAAGCCCGTCGACGACAAGCGCGCGCCTTCGGGCACGCTCGAGCTGGGGCAGCCTGAACCAGGCGCGCCGCCGCCGCACGGGCACGCCGCCTCGTCGCCGAAGCACAAGGGACGGCTCGCCTCCTCGCACGAATCGGGACGCAGGTCGCCGTTGATGTCGGCGCGCACGCCCAAGCGCACGGCGCACGCGTCGAGCGCCAGGTCGCCGTCGCAATCCTGCCAGCGTCCGGCCTCGAGCTGCACCGCGTCGTCGACTTCGTCGCCGTCGCAGTCGCGCGTGGCGTACAAGGTGTCCACCGCTCCGGCCGCGATGGCGATGCACTGCTTGACGCCCGCCGGCAGCGTCGACTGCCCATGCCCGTTCCATCCCCATGCGCGCACGGTGCCGTCGGCGCGCAACGCCACCGAGTGGCGCTCGCCCGCCGCGACCGCCACGCACGGCCCGAGGTCCGACGGGACGTTGCACTGGCCGTCGTCGTTGCGCCCCCACGCCAGCACGGAACCGTCGACGCGCACGGCGAGGCTGTGCCACGCGCCCGCCGCGATGGCGGCGACGCCTCCGGAGTTGAGCGAGCATTGCCCGAAGGTGTCGTCGCCGAAGCCCACCAGCTCGTGGTTGGCGTGCAAGAGGAGCGTGTGCGCTCCGCCCGCGGCGATGGCGACGACCGGCGTCGGCGAGTCGGGCACCCGGCACTGTCCATGGTCGTCCAGCCCCCACGCCCGCGCGCGGCCGTCGGCTTGCAGCACGACGCTGTGTCCGTAGCCGGCCTCCACCTGCACCACCGGACCCAGGTCCGTCGGCGGAGCGACGCCCCACTGCGCGCAGGCGTACGAGTTGGCGCACCACAGCTCGAGCGATCCATCGAGGCGCAGCGCGAGCACATGCTGCTCGCCCACGGCCACGTCGCTGTGCCGCGTGGCCCCGAAGGGACGCAGCGCGAGGCCGGTGTGGTCCCACACCAAGGTGCCACCGTCGGCCGCGATGGCGGCGGAGCGGTAGCGCCACGCGTCGACGGAACGCACCAGCAGCGTGTCGAGCGGAGCGATGTAGGCGCCTCCGCCGAGTCCGGCGGAGGCCAGCATGCCCGAGGGCGACTGGGCGCGCGCTGCGGACGCCAGGAGCGTCGCGAGGAACGCCAAGAGGCACGATGAACGATGGACCGACCGGCGCATGGCGACTCCCCTTCGCTCTCGACCGATGCACGGGCGCTCGCCGCCCCCGCTCGGCGCGGGTGGTGGACGCGGACGCGCGACCGTTCCAAGTGGATCGGAAGCCGGCGCGGGCGACGATCAGCACATTCGCCCCGGCGGCGAGGTCTTTCCCCGTGGCGCCACCGCCCCGGTCTTTGTCAAGGATTTTGGACGCTGGCGCCTGCGCACTCCTGCGCAGGCGGCGTCCCATCCCGGGACCGCCATCCCGTCCACGGGACTGGGACGGGACCGTCCGGGTAGGCTCTGGCGCATGCGAGCCTCGCTGATCGCGCCGATCGTCCTGTGCGCCTTGGCCGCCTGCTTGGCCGCCTCGTGCCGGTCCGCGCCCCCAGAAGGCGAGCCCGTCCCGTCCGACGCCGGCGAACGCGTGGTCTCGGCGGACCTGTGCGTGTACGGCGCCACATCCGCCGGCGTGGTGGCGGCCGTGCAGGCGCGCCGCATGGGCCGGAGCGTGGTGCTCGTGGACTGCGACGGCTGGGTCGGCGGGATGTCCGCCAGCGGCCTGGGCGCCGTCGACATCGGCAACAAGCAGGCGATCGGCGGCCTGGCGCGCGAGTTCCATCGCGCGGTCAAGCGCCACTACGACGATCCCGCGAGCTGGACGCTGCAGGCCCGCGAGGACCACCTGCTCCGCGGGCACGGGCATTCGCGCGACGGCGACGCGGCGTGGACCTTCGAGCCTTCGGTCGCCAGCGCGATCTTCGCCGGGTGGTTGCGCGAGGCGCGCGTCGAGCCGCTGCGCGCGCGCCTGTCGCGTCCGGAGCATGGCGACAACCGCGACGGCGTCGACAAGCGTGACGGCCGGATCCTCGCGGCACTGATGGAGGACGGCACGCGCGTGGAGGCGCGCATGTGGCTCGACTGCAGCCACGAAGGCGACTTGATGGCGGCCGCCGGCGTCGAGTTCCGCGTCGGGCGCGAGGCCAACGCCGAGCACGGCGAGACGCTGAACGGCGTGCAAGTGGCCCAAGCCGCCAAGCACCAGTTCGCGCACCCCGTCTCGGCGCGCGTCGATCCCGCCGACGCCCGGGGCGCGCTCCTCCCGGGCATCGAGGCGTCGGCTGGCATGGAAGGCGGCGCCGACCGCAAGGTGCAGGCGTACTGCTTCCGCATGTGCGTCACGGACGTCGCGCGGAACCGCCTGCCTTGGCCCAGGCCGGCGGACTACGACGAGCGCGAGTTCGAGCTGCTGCTGCGCCACTTCGACGCGGGATCGACCATGGCGCCCTGGCACCCGCTGTGGATGCCCAACAGGAAGACCGACGCCAACAACAACGGCGCGGTGTCGACCGACATGATCGGCGGCAGCTGGGAGTGGCCCGAGGCCTCGCACGCGCGACGAGCCGAGCTGCACGCGGCGCACCTGCGCTGGCAGCAAGGCCTGATGTGGACGCTCGCCAACCATCCGCGCGTGCCGCGGACGGTGCGCGACGAAATCTCCGCCTGCGGACCGACGAAGGACGAGTTCGTCGCCACCGGAGGCTGGCCGCCGCTCTTGTACGTGCGCGAGGCGCGTCGACTGCGCGGCGTCGCCACCATGACCGAGCACCACTGCATGTCGCGCGAAGTCGTGGACGACTCGGTGGGCCTGGGCGCGTACACGATGGACTCCCACCACGTGCAGCGCCATGTCGACGAGCACGGCGACGTGCGCAACGAAGGCGACGTGCAGGTGCGCGTGCCGCGCCCCTACCCCATCGCGTGGCGCGCGCTGCTTCCTCGGCGCGAGCAGTGCTCGAACCTCGTCGTGCCGGTGTGCCTGTCGGCGACGCACATCGCCCACGGCTCGATTCGCATGGAACCGGTCTACATGGTGCTCGGGCAGTCCGCCGCGACGGCGGCGTGCTTGGCGCTCGAGCGCTCGCTGGACCTGCACGAGCTGCCGTACGCGGACCTGCGCCGACGCTTGCTGGCCGACGGTCAAGTGCTCGACTGGACCCCTTGACGGCCGGGGCCAGGGCGGGTCCGGCGGCCATGTTCCGTGCTTTCCGCCGGGAATCCGCCAAACTTGCGCCAAGGAGGGCGCGTCCCATGAACTTCGGACGTGGATTTCACGCCGCGAGAGGAAACCAAGATCGTCGTTCGGGGTTGAAATGGGACTACGCGCAGGCCGCAGTCGCGCGTACACGCCATGCACGCCACGCGCACCTTGATGCTGATGCTGCTCGCCTGCGCTTGTTCGCCCGAGGTGGAGGAAGGTCGCTCCGCCGTCGTCGAGCGGCCCGAGTTGAGCGCCGCTTCCGCCGCGTCGCAGGGGGACCGCGTCACCTCGTCCCTGTGGGAGGCTCGCGAGGGCCTCGCCGTGCTCCAAGTGCAGGCGGAGGCGCGACGCGAAGTCCACGTGGCCGGCGTGCTGGCGCAGATGCTCGATGGGCCAGCGGCGAAGTCGTTGCGCTTCGAACTTGGACGTGGTCGCCCCTTCGATGTCGTCAGGCCGCGGATGTTGATTCGCAGGGCCGACGCCATGGAGATCGAGTTGTGGCGCGGGGCGGAGCTCCTTCACTTCGCGGAGGTGCCGCTCGCCGCGAGCAGTGAATTGCAGGCAGCCACGATCGAGATGCCACTCTCCGTCGACACATCGCGGGCCGATGCGCTTGTGCTGCGCGTGCGTGGTGCGGGACCAGTGGTCTTCGCAGGCGTCGAGTTGCTGGAGATGCCGCTCGAGGATCGACTGCCCAGCGCGCAGCGCGGCGCCGAACTGATCGCCATCGGCGACGACCTGCGCCGCGGCGTAGGACTCTCCAGCAGGACGCCGCTGCGCTTCCACTTGTCGGACAAGCACGGCAGCGAGATCGGCTTCTCGTACGGCGTCCCCCAGGCCTTGCGTCGCCCGGCCGAGCCTCCCGTCCTTTCCGTAGTGCTGTCGCGGTCCGGCCACCCGGAGCGCAGGCACATCCTGCCGATCGAACGCGGCAGCGAGCCCACATCGTGGCACTGGGTGCGCTTGCCGCTCGGCGACAATGCCGGACACGAGCTCGATGTGCGCTTCGAGCTGGAGTCGCGCAGTGGCGCGCCCGAGCTGTGCGCCGTGAGCGAGCCCAAGGTGCTCACGCCGGGCGACGCCGCGCCGACGGTCCTGCTCGTCACCTCGGACACGCACCGCGCGGATCATCTGGGGGCGGCGGGCGGCAGGGCGCGCACCCCAGTCCTCGACCGACTCGCCGGGCGCGGCGTGCTGTTCGAGCGTTGCTTTTCGACCACCAATGTCACTCTGCCTTCGCATGTGGCGATCCTGACCGGCCGCCATCCGCGCGACACAGGGATCCTCGACAACGACTCGCGGCTCGCCGAGGACGCGCCGACCTTGGCCGATGTCTTCCGCGAAGCGGGATGGCACACCATCGCGGCGGTGAGCGCGGGACATTTGGCCCATGAGTGGAGCGGCCTCGGCCAAGGCTTCGATCGCATGCTTCAGACGACGCGGCCGGATCGACGCGCAGGCGAGACGATCACCTTCCTGAACCGTTCCTTGGAGGAACTGGACGGACGGCCGCTGTTCGTG
>JBEBCR010000382.1:0-6246 GCA_041157565.1 Planctomycetota bacterium
CGCCCGAAGGCGACGCTGCTGCATTCGTCGAAGGCCAGCGCCTCGGCCACGAGCTCGTGCCAGCCGAGCGGCGCGAGCACGCGGATCTCGGTCCACGCCTGCGGCGCCACCACCCGCGCCGGGCGCGGCTCGAACGGATCGGAGTCGGGATGCGGCGCGTCGGCGCCCGGGCTGGTGCTCAAAACGGCAGTTCCTCGCTGGAGATGTCGGGCGGATCCTCCTCGACGCGGCGCGGCTTGCGCGGCGCCGGCTCCGCGCGCCCCTCGTCGCGCGTGGTCGGCTCGAAGCGCCGCTCGGTCGGCCCCAGGAAGGGCGTGTCCAGCGAGCGCCGGCGGATGTCCGCCAAGAGGCTCATGAACGCGAAGCTCTTCTGCAAGCACTGCTCGGTGGTGGCGCGCACGACGCGCGCGCCCGCCTGGTCGGGATGCAGGTCGGCCAGCGGCAGCTCGCGCAGGAAGTCGCGGTGGCGCGGTTCGTGGACGCGGTGGTCGAGCAGCCAGACCACGCCGCGGTCGGTGTCGCGCCGCATCAGTCGTCCGAAGCCCTGGCGCAGCTTGGCGAGCGCGCGCGGCTTGTAGATGGCGCGCTCCTGCTCCTGCTGCCCGATGGCGGCGCATTGCGCGTGGTGGTAGCGGTCGGGCACTCCGAAGGGCAGCTTGGCGACGACGAGGTGCTCGAGCGTCTCGCCCGGGAAGTCGGCGCCGTGCCAGAAGGTGTCGACGCCGAAGAGCGTCGAGTCGACGCGCGAGCGGAACAGCTCGGCGAGCTCCTCCTTCGACGCGCCGGGCATGCCCTGCCACAGGAACGGCAGGCGGCGCGCGCGGAAGAAGCCCTCGAGCTCGAGCGCCACGCGCCGCAGGTCGTCGTGGCTGGTGAACAGGACGAGCGCGCGACCGCGCGTGCGCTCGGCGAGGTGCGCCACGAACGCGCGCACGTACTCGAGGAAGCGCTGCTTGCCCGCCTGCGTCGGCGAGGGCGCGTCGGTGGGCAGGCACACCAGCACGCGGCCGTAGTCGAAGGCCTCCTCGGCGCGCCACGTGCGCAGCGCGTGCCCGGCGACGGCGAAGGGCCGGCCCACGCCCAGGTACGAGAGCGAGCTCTCGAACGAGCCGCGCAGCCAGGTCGTCGCCGAGACGAACACCGCGCCGTGCAGGTGCGGGTAGTACAGGTCGCCGAGGAACTCGTGCGGCAGCAGCACGCGCGAGGCCAGCACGTGGCGCCGCGTCGCGCCGCGCTGCTCGACCTCGACGTCGTGGAAGGTGCGCGCGAGGAAGCGCGGCTTGCCTTCGGCCATCGGGATCCACGCGCGCATCGTCTCGATCTGCTCGGACAGCTCCGTGCGCGCCAGGTCGAGGTTGCGGCGCGTGGATCCGGGCACGCCCGCGCCGCGCGTCGACAGCTCGGCCAGGGCGCCCAGCGCCGCGTCCATCTCGTTGGCGGCCTGCTCCCACTCCACGCGCGCCTCGAGCAGCTCGGCCGAATCCTCCGCGTGGTCGACGATCCACTCGCGCAGCAGCGAGTGCAGCTCGCGCTCGGGCCGCGCGCGGGCCTCGGCCTGGCGCCACGCGTCGAACGACTGCACGGCGAGCGCCAGCGAGGCGTAGGCGGCGCGCAGGCCCTGCCACGACGACTTGGCGGACTCGACGTGCTCCAGCGCCTCCTCGTCGAGCGCCAGCGCGTCCTCGAGGCGGTCGATCACCGCGCGCGAGTGCGAGCGCCGCGGCTGGCGCAGGCGCTGCAGCAGCGCCGGGATGTCCTCGAGCGGCAGCGTGCGGCTCCACACCGCGTGCGCCTGGTCGTGCAGGTGCTCGCACTCGTCGAAGACGAGCACGCGGAAGAACTCCTGGCGCGACAGCGCCAGCGCCTGGTTGACTACGACGACGTGGCTGCGCTCGGCCTTGAGGCGCGCGACCTCCGCGCCGCAGGCGTCCTTGTCGGCCTTGTGCAGGCAGCACGCCGGCCGCGCGCGGCAGGCCTGCAGCGCCGCCTCGTGCGCCTTGCCGAAGGCGACCGTGTCGGCCAGGGCCAACGGCGCGCGCCCGGGCAGGCGGTCGAGGTCCGCGTCCGGGTCGACCAGCGCGAACATGGCGAGGCGCGTCCACGCCAACCACGCGTCGGGCGAGTCGTCCTCCGGAGGCGCGTGGCGCAGCGCGCGCCAGCACAGGTAGTTCTCGCGGCCCTTGAGCACCGCCACGCGCGGCATGGGTTCCAGCCCGCTGTCGCGCAACGCGCGCAGCGCGCGCGGCACTTCCTTGTCCCACGCCTGTTCCTGCAGCGCGCGCGTGTAGGTCGCCAGCCCCACGCGCACCTCGTTGCGCGCGGCCCACAAGAGCGCCGGCACGAGGTACGCCAGGGTCTTGCCCGTGCCGGTGGGCGCGTGGACCATCAGCAGCTCGCGCCGACCGAGCGACAAGCCCACCTGGCGCGCCAACTCGTGCTGCGTGCGCCGCACCTTGGCCGGGGCGCCATCGACGGCGAAGGCGCGCGGCAGGTGCACCTCGAACACCTCGTCGAGCCGCGCCAGGTCCTCCTCGAGCATCGGCCGCTCCTCGTCGGGCTCGTGGCGCGGCGGCAGCGCCGGCAGCTCGCGCCAGCGCGGCACGTCGCCCGAGCAGCGCGGCTCGCAGGCCGCCACGAGGTCGACGAGCTCGGACTCCTCGCGCGCCAAGGCCGACAGCACGCCGGCCGGCAGCGCGGCGAAGTCGAGTCCGCCGCCGCCGCTCCAGCGATCCACGCGGTCGAGGACGGCGATCGACAAGCGCAGGCGCGCCGCCGCGCCCTCGTCGGAGGCCGCGTAGCCGCGCCAGGCCCGCACGAGTCCGTGCACGCACAGGTGCAGCACCTCGCGCGGCAGCGCGTGCACGCGCGTGGCGAGCTCGACGAAGGCCGCCTGCACCTGGCTCGCCCGCATGGCGCGCCGTTCGCCCCCGGCGAGGTCGGCCACGAGCTCCTCGCGGCGCAGCGCCAACCGCCCGGGCAGGAACAACGCGGCCACCTCGGACAGCCCGATCGACGGCGGCGCCGGGCGCGGGGCCAGGTGGTGGTTCCACCAGGCCTCGAAGCCCTCGGCGTCGGCGGTCAGCACGGTGCAACCGTCGAGGTGCTCGGCCAGTTGCTCGAAGACCTCCCGCACCGGCTCGGCCGAGGCCAGCTCGCGCGCGTCGACCCCGTACTCGGACGCCATGCGGGCGCTGGCGACGGGGTCCGAGTCGGCTTCGGGCTTGCACAGGGCCTCGAGGGCCTGCCAGGGCTCGTCCGGGGCGTGGCGCTTCAGGGCCTCGACCTTGAAGACCCCGTCCAGGGCCGTGTCCGACCCCGTGGTCCACAGCACGACGAAGGCCGTCCTCTGCAGGGGCGGCTGCGGGGGCTCTCGCTCGGTGCGCGCGACGCGGATCACGCGGCGAGGGTAGCAGGCCGAATGGACGTCTTGGGCCGAATCCGGCCCCGGCGGGCGCCGATCCTCGACGGGTCGCGGCGCCAGTCCCTATACTGTTCCGCCGAAAGTTCCGTCCCACAGTCCCAGCCCTGCCCACAGGCCCAGCCAGAGCGAGCGATGGAAATCACCGATATCAAGGTCGACGGCTACGAGAGGGTCGCCCGCTGCCGCGACCAGAAGAGCGGGTTGCACGCCATCATCGCGGTGCACGACACGACCCTGGGCCCCGCGCTGGGCGGTTTGCGCATGCTGCCCTACGCCTCCGAGGACGAGGCGCTCTACGACGTGCTGCGCCTGTCGAAGGGCATGACCTACAAGTCGGCCGTGGCCGACACCGGCCTCGGCGGCGGCAAGTCCGTCATCATCGGCGACCCGCGCAAGAAGAGCGCGGACATGTTCCACGCCATGGGGCGCTTCGTCGACTCGTTCGGCGGCAAGTACATCACCGCCGAGGACATGAACATCGGCATCGCCGACCTCGAGGAGGTCAAGAAGGCGACCAAGTGGGTCACCGGCCTGTCGCGCGAGTCGGGCAGCTCGGGCAACCCGAGCCCGTACACGGCCATCGGCTGCGTGCACGGCATGCGCGCGATCCTCGAGCAGCTCGAGGGCAAGATCGACTTCAAGGGCAAGCACGTCCTGATCCAGGGCGTGGGCGCGGTCGGCGGCCGCCTCGCGGAGCTGCTCAAGAACGAAGGCGCGAAGATCACGATCTGCGACATCAACGAGGAGCGCGTCGCGCAGCTCGCCAAGCAGCACGGCTACGCGGTCGTCTCCGACAAGGACCACCTCGACGTCGCCTGCGACATCTACGCGCCCTGCGCGCGCGGCGCCGGACTCAACGACCAGACGATCCCGCGCCTCAAGTGCCGCGCGATCGGCGGCGTCGCCAACAACCAACTGCACGAGACGCGCCACGCGCGCGACCTCATGGCGCGCGGCATCCTGTACGCGCCGGACTACGTCATCAACGCGGGCGGCATCATCAACGTGTCGATCGAGATGCAGCCGGGCGGCTACAACGAGCCGGCCGCGCTGAAGAAGGTGGCGACGATCTACGACAACCTGAAGAAGGTGTTCGAGATCGCCAAGGCCGACAAGATCACCACCCACGACGCCGCCAGCCGCCTGGCCGAGCAGCGCATCGAGGCCGCCAAGCGCGCGCGCCTCGCCGCCAAGGCCTGAGCCGAGGATCGGGGCCGTGCGCGGGATCCTGCCGCTGGTCCTGCTGCTCGTCGTGGTCCCGGCCACCGTGACCGCCGTGCTGCTCCTGTGGGGCGGCGGCGGTCGCGTCGTCCATGGCGACCAACCGGGCGGTCCCGTGTCGGGGCGCTTGGTCGACCACGACGGCGCGCCCGTCGTCGACGAGCCGGTCTCCGGCTGGATCGTGTCGCCGCTGGGCGAGCGCTTGCGCGTCGTCGAGGGCAAGTCCGACGCGGACGGCCGCTTCCAGCTCGAGCTGCCGGCGACGCGCGGCACCTACCTCGCGCGCCTCGGCGGCGGCGCGTGCCTGCCGCGCGAACTGGCGCTGTCGACGATCGGTCGCGAGGACGGCGAGGCGCCGCGCGACTTGGAGGTGCGCCTGCGCCGCGGCGGCACGTTGGTGCTCGAGCTCGCCGCGCCCGCGCGCGGCGCGTGGAGCGTGCGCGAATCCGACGCGGGCACGACGCTGGGCGCGGTCGAATGGCGCAAGTCCGGCCACTTCGACGGCGCGCGCATCGAAGTCCCCGGCCTGCCGGCCGTCGACGCCCTGGTGCAGCTCGAATTCGAAGGGGGAGTGCGTTGGGAGTGCGAGTTGCGCTTGCCGGAGCAAGGCGCGACGGTGCGCGTGGCGCGGTGATCCGCTGCGCAAGCCGGCGGATCGGGTGCTGCGCCACTACGAAGAGGGCAGCTCGGGCCGGTCGACGCGGAACACCATGCGGCTGCCAGGCTGGCCGTTGGCCACCGTCGTCGCCACGCGGTCGAACTGCGCGCCGATGCGTTCCAGCGCGCGCTGCGAGCGCAAGTTGTCCGGGCCGACATGGAACCAAACGGTACGCGCCCATCGGAAGGCGTGGCCGAGCATCAGGCGCTTGAGTTCGCCGTTGGTCGCGCCGCCCCAGTGCGAACGCGCGAGGAACGTGTAGCCGACGACGACGGTGGCGTCGCGCGGGTTCCAGTCGTAGTAGCGCGAGCTGCCGGCGATCGCGTTCGTGGCAAGATCCACGACGACCAACGCGCCGCCACTCCGCAGTGCACCCGCGAAGTAGCGCGCGAACACCTCGGGCTCGTGGCGGTCGGGCTCGGGATGCTGGGCCCAGATCCCCGGATCATTCGCGGCGGCGTGCAACGCGGCGTGGTCGTCGGGCCGCAACGGACGCAGCATGATGCGTTCGCCGCGCAGGGTCGGCTGCCAGTCGGGGACCAAGTCGATCATGTTGCCAGTTCTACTCCAGTTGCCCTGGTCGTCATGGCCTGCGAAGGCAATGCTACTTGCCCTCGCGCACGTACCCGAACCGCCGCGGTGTGCCGCCCTTCATGTAGCCGGTGGTGGCTGTCAGCAAACCTTCGGCAGACAGCTCATACACGATGCGCTTGGGATAGTCGTGGCGCGGGTTGTCGAACACGGCGCGCGTCGCGGTCCACTCGGTGAGCACGAACTCGGTCGCGGTCTTGCCGCCGGGTTGGGCGATGTACACCAAGCCGCCGTCGCGCTCGACGATGCGCAGGTACTCGAACGCGACCATCTTGCCGCTGGTGTTCACCGTGAGCGACACGGCGAGCAACGCGCCGCCGCGCGGCGGACTCCAGCGTTCTTCGATCGTCGAGCC
>JBEBCR010000383.1:0-8587 GCA_041157565.1 Planctomycetota bacterium
CCTGTGGGCGTGGGGGCCGGGCTGGCTGACGCGCGAGGAGCGCGACTTGTCCATCGAGGAGGCCTTCGTGCTCGAGCGCCACTACGCGCGCCGCGTGGAGGCCGAGCGCGAGCAGCTCGCCGCGGTCGAGCCGGCGCTCGCCAGCGCCTGGGCTTCGGGCTCCGGCGGCGCGGACCTGCTCGGGCGCCTGGCCGGGGCCTGCGGCGGCGGGGCCGAAGGCGAGAAGCGCGCGCGCGAACTGATGGCGCTCGCGGGGCAGGGCCGCAAGGTGCGCGCGGAGCTGGCGCGGCTCGAGCGCGTGCGCTTCCTCGTCAACGCCTGGCGCCCCGTGCACATCCCCGCCTCGATCGCGCTCCTCGCGGCGATCCTCGTCCACGTCGTCGCAATCTGGCTGTACTGAACCACCATGGGACCCGCATCCGACACGACCACCACGCCGCGCGACGAGTTCCGCCGCCTCGGTCTCGATCGCGTGCCCGTGCTGGCCGCCATCGCCAAGGACGCGTCGATCGCCACCTTGATGCGCGGGATCGAGCACCACGCCTGCGCGCCGGGCGCGACCCTCGTGGCGCAGGGCGACTACACGAACCGCCTGTGGATCGTGCTGCAGGGCCTCGCCGACCAGTACCGCGTCGATCCCGACTCCGACCGGCCGCGCCACATGGGGGCGCTGCAGGCAGGCGAGTGGTTCGGCGAGGGCAGCGCGCTGTCGAACCAGCCGTCGCTGGTCTCGGTCGAGGCCAAGACGGCCCTCGCGCTCGTCAGCATCGACGCGGCCGCGTTCAAGGCCGTGTACCGCCAGGAGAAGGCCTTCGCGCAGATGGTCGACGAACGCTACCGCAAGCGCTCGCTGGCCGCGCACCTGCGCATCGTGCCGCTGTTCCGCGGCCTGCCCGAGGCGCTGCTCTCGCGCCTGCAGGATTCGGTGCAGTTCGAGACGCATCCCGCGGGCAAGGTCGTGGTGCAGGAAGGACAGCCCGCCGACGCGGTCTACCTCGTGCGCGCCGGCGCGGTGAAGTGCGTGCGCACCGCCAAGGACGGCCGCCGGCGCATCGTGGGCTTCCACATGGACAACGCCTCGTTCGGCGAGGCGGCGCTGGCCGCGGGCGAGCCGCGCTGGATCGGCAGCTACGAGACGATGGCGCCGACCGACCTGGTCAAGGTCCCGGCGGCGCTCCTGCGCGAGCTCGCGGGGCCCGAGGACGCGCGACGCATCGAAGGCACCGCGCGCGTCATCCAGCGCCAGGAGGAGGGCGGCGGCTCCGGCCTGCTCGACCTGCTGAGGAAGGGCGCCGAGGCGGGGCTCTCCGACGACGCCATCGAGGTGATGGTCGCGGGCGAGTCGGCCAAGGGCGGCCACGCGCTGGTCATCGACCTCGCCAAGTGCGTGCGCTGCAACGCCTGCGTCGAGTCGTGCGTCGCCGTGCACGCCGACCGCGTTCCGCGCCTGTCGAAGACCGGCACGCGCATCTCGACGCAGAAGACGCTGGCCTCGGCCTGCTACCACTGCGAGATCCCCGAGTGCATGATGGCCTGCAACTACGGCGCGATCAGGCGCGACGTGCGCGGCACCATCGAGTTCGTCTGGGACAACTGCGTGGGCTGCACCTCGTGCGTCGCAGGCTGCCCGTACAACGTCATCCGCATGACGGATCCGCCCAAGGAGGACCGGCGCGCGGAGTCGCCCTCGATCCTCGCCGACCTCCCGCTGCTCGGGCGCCTGTTCAAGCCGGCGCACGCCTGCGGCGGCAAGTCGGACGCGCACGCCTCGAAGGTGCACAAGGTCACCGGGCGCGAGGAGAACGTGGCCGGCAAGGCCGTCAAGTGCGACCTGTGCGCCGGACTGCCGTTCGAGGCCTGCGTCTACAACTGCCCTTGCTCGGCCATCGAGCGGGTGGCTCCGGAGGCGTTGTTCCCGGACTAGACCCATGGCCGCGTTCCGCATCAAGCAAGGCAGGCAGTCGACGACGGTCGAGGCGGACTCGATCGAGATCGGCGTGCACAGCTCGTGCGCCGTGTCGCTCGAGGACCGCGTGGCCTCGACGCGCCACGCGCGCATCGAGCGCGGCGCCGCGGGCTGGGCGGTGTCGGACCTCGGCTCGGCGACGGGCACCTGGCTGTCGGGCGAGGAGGTCGTCGGATCGCGCGAGCTGCGCGCCGGCGACGCGCTGGTCGTGGGCTGCACGCGCATCCACGTCGGCGTCGGCGCGGACGGCGCGCTCGAGCTCGAGGTCGATCCCAAGCCGTTCCACTTCGAACCATCGAGCTCGCACCGCGACGCGCAGGGCAAGCTGGTCGTCGGCGGCGACGGCGAGCGGCTTGTGCGCGACGAGGTGAAGTTCACGCGCCTTCGCGGCTTGAAGGCCGCCAACCTGCTGGCGCTGGCGATCGCGTGCCTGGGCGCGGCCGCGCTGCTGGCGCCCGGCTGGCGCGACGCGGCGCTGAGCCCCGGCCCGCTGGCCCGCGCGCATGCGCGCCTGTGGGACGAATCCACCAGCGCGGGGGACGACGAGTGGCACGCCAAGCACCGCGCGCTGGCGGGCGAGCAGGGCTGCTCCGCCTGCCACGACTCCTTCGGGGGCACGCCCACCTCCAAGTGCGCGCAGTGCCACGCGGATCTCGCCGCGCGGAACCACCCGTTCGCGCTCGACCGCAGCGCGAATCCGGCGACCGCCTCCATCGAGCTGGGCGACGACGCGTGCTCGTCGTGCCACATGGACCATTCGGGCGCGGAACCGGCGCCGGGCTTGTTCATCCCCGAGCCCGAGTCGCTGCAGGCGAGCTGCTCGGGCTGCCACGAGGAGAACGTGCCCGAGCTGCGGCGCAAGCCCACGGAGTTCCCGGCGGAGCCGCACGCGTTGTCGTACCCCTCCTTCTCGCACGCCGCCCACGCCGGGCAGCGCTGCGACATCTGCCACGAGCGCGACGACGCGGACTCGAGCGGCGCGGACCGCGACTTCGGCCGCGTCGAGTTCGCCACGTGCATGGGGTGCCACTCGGCCGACGACGCGGTCGGTCCGTGGAACGCTTGGGCGCGCGATCCCGCGCTGGCCGAGTGGTCGGCCAAGGTGGCGCCCGAGCATCGCGTGCGCCTCGCCTGGCACGGCTCGGACGCGAAGGGCGAGTCGGGCGAGTCGCGCTGCCTCGAGTGCCACGCCGAGGTCCACGCGCCAGGACTGCGCGCCACGACCTTGCGCGAACCCGAGTCGATCGCCTTCCTGCTCGAGCGCCGCTCGCACGCGGAGCTGTTCGCGGCCGACGCCAAGGTCGAAGCGCGCCACGGCGGCGACAAGGCCTGCGTCGAATGCCACGCCAGCGGATCCGCCACGCATTCGGGCGAGACGCGCGAGGCCTAGTTCCTCCACGCGCTGCACTTGTCGACGACCAGGCCCCGCGACGCCGCCGAGGCGTCCACGAGCAGCGCCCAGTGCGCCGAGTGCCACGCCGACCTCGCCGAGTCCTCCAAGCTGCGGGTGGAGGGCGCCGCGTCCGCGCCGCTCGCCGGCTGCGCCGCCTGCCACCGCGAGGAGCGCGACGGTCGGGTCGAGGCGCTGGTGCTGCAGGCCAGGCTGTCCGAGGCCGTGCGCGCCAGGGAGCGCGCCGAGTTCCCGCACGACGTGCACCTCGCCGCCGCGGGCTTCGGCAAGGCGGGCGCCCTGGCCGAAGGTTGCCACGCCTGCCACGAGTTCGGCTCGGGCAGCGACGCCTTCGACGCCCGGCCCCTGGTCGAGCCGGGCGCCGCCAATTGCCTCTCCTGCCACGACGACCACGCCAACGTGGGCGGGCCGTCCTCCACGGGCTGCGTCCTGTGCCACCCGGCCACGCCCGCGGGCCCCGATCCCGCGTGGACGGGCGCTTCCGCCACGCGCCTGCGCCCGCCCACGCGCGGGTTCTCGCACTGGAGCCGCGGACATGCGGACAGCATGCAGTCCGGTTCGTGCGTAGACTGTCATGGAGACGCCAAGGACGCGAAGGTGGTGGCCGACATGGCCATCCCGTCCGAATCGGACGCGGCTTGCTTCGACTGCCACCTGCGCGAGCGCTTCCACTGGCGCGGCGCGCCCGCGGAGGCGCCGCGCTGATGGACCGCGCGTCGTGCGCCCACTCGACTTGCAACCGAACGCGGCGCGCCCGGCGCTCGCGGCGGCCGGACTGAACGGGCGCGGAGCACAGAACATGGCCGACGACTTTTCGACACGCATCGACCGGCTGCACGCCGAGTACGAGTCCCTGCGCGCCGCGGATCCTTCCCTCGACGCGGAGCGCTTCGCGGCGGAGCGCTGCGGCGGCGACGAGGGGCTGCGCGCGTCCTTCCTGGCGCGCGTCGCCGCCGGCGGCGCGGCGACGGTCGTTCCCGGCGCAGGCGGCACGGTGCGCCTGTCCGACGACGCGCCCGCCGATCCCGAGGCCGGCCGGCGCATCGATGGACGCTACGTCGTCGAGCGGCGCCTGGGCGAGGGCGGCTTCGGGGTCGTCTACCTCGTGCGCGACGACGTGCACAAGGGGCACCTGCGCGCGTTGAAGACGCTGCGCGCCGCGCTGGTCGCCGACCAGGAGCTCGTGCAGCGCTTCCGCAACGAGATCGTCACGCTCAAGGCCGTCGCCCATCGCCACGTGCCCAAGTTCCACGGCGACGGGCGCACCGACGACGGCGACCTGTACTACGTGATGGACTACGTCGACGGCGCGCGCCTCGACGACATCCTCAAGGCCGAGGGGCCCATGGCGCCCGACCGCATCGTGCGCATCGTGCGGCAGGTCCTGGAGGTGCTCGACTACGCCCACGAGAAGGGCGTCTACCACCGCGACCTCAAGCCGGCCAACCTGATCCTCGTCAAGGCGGGCACGCCCGACGAGGAGGTGCGCGTCCTGGACTTCGGCATCGCCAAGATCGACTCCGACGACGAGGAGTTCAGCGAGATCGAGTCGATGCACACCATGCAGGGCGGCGCGATCGGCACGCCGCACTACATGGCGCCCGAGCAGGTCGACGGCCGCGGCGGCATCGACGGCAAGACGGACCTGTACGCGCTGGGCGTGATCATCTACCAGATGTGCTCGGGTCGCGTGCCGTTCACCGGCAAGACGAGCATGGAGATCGCCGCCGCGCGCCTGACGCAGGCGCCGCCGCCCTTGGCGGATTCCACGCCCGAATGGCTGCGCTCGCTGGTGATGCGCCTGCTCGAGCGCCAGAAGGAGCGTCGTCCCGGCACGCGCGAGCTGCGCCTCGAGCTCGACCACCTCTCGCGCGGCCAGCGCGACATCAAGCGCCTGATGGGTTGGATCGCGGCGGGGATCCTGTTCGTCGCGCTGGGCGTGGCGTTCCTCCTGTGGCGCGACGCGCAGATCGAACGCCAGCGCCGGAGCGCGATCCTCGAGCGCAACCAGCGCGGCGCGGCGGGCGAGGAGTCGCCGGCTCCGCGCGGCCCCGGCGGCCGCGCGCAAGGAAGGGCCCAGGAACGCGCGAAGGATGCGCCGCCCGTCGGCTTCCTGTCGCCGCCCGAGGGCTTGCGCAGCGCCTCGCCCGACATCGAGGTCGCGCTCGACGCGCGCGAGCGCCAGGTCGTGGTCGTGGGCGACCGCGAGGTGCCGGTGGGCCCCGACGGCGTCGCGCGCACGACCCTGCGCCTGCCGGCGGACCAGTCGACGACGATCGTCGTGCGCGACCTCGACGGCGCGCAATTGGCGAGCCGCGCCGTGCACGTCGACGCGCGGCCCCCGCGCATCGAGGTCTCCACGCCCGAGGGCGCCAAGGAGCGGGGGAGCGAGTGGCTGGTGGCGCGCCGCGAGCTCGTGCTGCGCGGCAAGGTGGACGACGGTCCCGACGGGGCGCTGGCGGAGAGGCCCATCGCGCTCGCGGGAGGCGAGCCGCGGGCGCTGGACGCCGCCGGCGGCTTCCAGTTGTCCATCGACCTCGTGGAAGGGCGGCAGGACGTGGCGCTGCGCGCCGTGGACGCCACCGGGCAGTCGTCGAACTGGACGCGCGTCGTCGTGCTCGACTCGACGGCGCCGCAGGTGCTCGTGTCCTCGCCCGCCGAGGCGCGCGGGACCGATCGCGCGCGGCTCGAAGGGCGCGTGGTCGACGCCACCGCCGCCACGGCGCGCCTCGTGCGCGACGGCGTCGCGCAGCCCTTGGCGCTCGACGCCGATGGGCGCTTCGCCGTCGACCTGCCGCTGGGCGTCGGCCTCAACGAGTTCGTCGTCGAGGCGCAGGACGCGCTGGGCAACGCGGGCTCGGCCAACTGGCGCGTCGAGCGCCTGCGCGACGCGCTGAAGGTGTCTGCGCTGGTCCCCGAGTCGGGCCGCGCGCTTTCGGCGCGCGACGCGACCGTCAAGGTGTCGGCCTCCACGACTCGGCGGCCGTCGAAGGTCGAGGTCCAGCGCGGCGGGGCGGCGCTGCAGGTGTCCGCGGAGCTGCGCGCCGACGGCTTCGACGTGGCGTTGCCGCTCGAGTTCGGTTCGAACCAGTTCCGCCTGGTGGCGTACGACGAGCAAGGCGTGCCGAGCGCGGCGCAGGAGCTCCTCTACCTGCGCGCCGAACCCGCCACGCCCGCGGGTTGCGCGCTGCCGGTCGACGTGGCGCTCGACGCGGAAGGGCGGCCCACGACGGTGCTGCACCAGCGTTCGGGGCTCGAGCTGGTGCTCGTGCCCGCGGCGGGCTCGATTCCGGCGTTCTACGCCTCGCGCCACGAGGCCACGATCGGCGCGGTGCGCCGCGCGCGCGAGGGCTTCTACGACGAGCCCGAGCGCGCCACCGAGATCTGGGATCGCGTGCCGCGCTCGCAAGCCGACGCGCATCCGGCGATCCTCGCCACCTTCGAAGAGGCCAAGGCGCTGTGCCGCGACTGGGGCCTGCGCCTGCCGACCACCGCGGAGTGGGACGCCATGGCCGGAGCCGGCGATGGTCGCGCCTACCCGTGGGGATCCGAGTGGATCGCCGGCGCGTGCAACGCCGACCAGCCCGAGGATCCGCACCGCTACACCGCGCCCGTCGGCGGCTTCCCGCGCGATCGCGCGCCTTGCGGCGCGCTGGATGTCGCGGGCAACGTCTCGGAGTGGTGCATCGCCGGCGACAAGCCCGCGCTGCGCGGCGGCAACTGGTACTCGTCCGCCGAGACCTGCAAGTTGCAGCACGCGCGCAACCCGCCGGCCAAGCGCTCGGACTTCGTCGGCTTCCGTCCCGTCCTCGATGCGCCGTCCGTGGCGCGCTGAATCCACATGAAGCAACTCGCACTGGCCTCGCTGCTCCTCGCGCTGGCTTCCGCCTGCGGTTCGCCGCGGGCGCGATCGACGCCCGCAGGCGCCGACTCCGCCGTGGTCCCGCTCGGCGACGGCGCCGCGCTCGTCTTCGCCTCCGGCTCCGCGACCAGGCTGCAAGGCGGGCAGTCCGCGCCGTTCGAGGTGGCGCTGCCCGCGGGCGCGCCGCTGGCCGCGGCCAACGATCCCTCGTCCGGCTGGTCGGCGGTCGCGTACCGCGACGCGCTGCTCGTGGTCAACGCCTCGGAGGCGCGCGTCAAGCGCGTCGACGGCGTCGACTGGCAGTCGCCACCCCAGTCGCTGGGCATGGGCGGCACCACCATCGGCACGCTCGAGGACGGCACCATCGCGCTGTACGACGCGCTCGAGGGCAAGCGGTTGTGGAAGGAGGACGGGCGCGCGCTGCTGGCGCGACTCGGGCTCAAGGAGCTGCGCCACGTGATGCCCGTGTCGCGCGACCGCATGCTGGTCGTGGCGTACAAGCAGATGGGCGCATTCGAGGAGCCGCAGGCGATGGTCGTCGACATCGACCGCTCCTCGGGACTGGCGACCTCGCAGGAGCGGCCATTCGGCGGCGAACTGCACACGCTCGAGGCCTGCGCCGGCGACGGCGCGCACCTCTACGTGGCCGGCACCACGCAGGTGGTGGAGAACACCGGCCCGCGGCAGCAGCAGATGACGAAGACCATCGTCGTGCTGCGCCACGATCCGGCCAAGGGCCGCAACCAGGTGCTGGTGCGTTCGCGCCAGGCGCCTGGCACCCAGGTCGAGGTGGCGCTGCTCGCCGCCGGCTCCGGACTCGTCGCCTGCGCGTTGGCGGACGGGCGCGTGAACGTCTACGACGCGACCGCCGAGCGCGACGCCGCCCACCTGTGGGGCCGGCCCATCCCCGGACTCGTCGCCATCGCCTGCGTCGACGCCTCGCACGTGGCGTTCACGACCGCGACCGGCACGACCATCGAACGCATCCGCTGACATCCAGCCGCGGCGCCGTGCAGGCAGTAGACTCACGATCATCTTCCAGCTCCAGAAAAAGCGATCCACGATCATGCAAGCCAACAAGTTCCAGCTTTGCCTCGCGGCTTGCGCCGCGTCGCTGTCCGCTTCGCAGACGCCAGCCCAGGAAACCATCTATGGCGCAACGGGCGGCGACTTCCTGTTCGGCTTCAGCGGCAGCTACCGCTACGCGCACGCTTCCAGCCCGGTCATCGGCCCAGGCGCCGACGAGGTCGAGAGCTTCGTCGCGCGCGGCAACCTCAGTTGGTTTGGGTCGCGCGAGCACGAGCTCGGGTTCGAGTTGGCCCCTGGCTTCGTTGCCGACGAGAGCTCT
>JBEBCR010000384.1:0-10075 GCA_041157565.1 Planctomycetota bacterium
GCGAACCAGGTCCCTACGACGCCGCGCCGGCCCCGCTCGCGGTCAAGCGCGCGGCGGTGCGCGCGCTCGCGGCCTGCGGAGGCCTCGGGCGGGTCGTCGTGGCCGGCGACATCGAGCGGCGCGCCGCGGCCATCGAGCGGGCGCGCGGCGCAGTCCAGCGCTGGATCGCGCCGACGAACGCGCTGGCGCAGGCCTTCCTGCAGCGCGGCTGGCCCGCGGAGCTGCTCGAGACCTTGCCGTACGGCCTGGACGAGTCGCGCTTCCTCGCGCCTCCGAACCCGCCCCGCCAGGGAGCGACCATCGGCTTCGTCGGCCAGTTCGCCCCGCACAAGGGCGCCGCCCTCCTGTTCGACGCCGTGCGCAAGCTGCGCACGGACGCGTCGCTCGAAGCGCGCGAGTGGTGCCTGGAACTGTGGGGGCACGAGCTGGGCGATCGCCACTCGCGCTACCTCGACGCGCACTTGGGCGCGGACCTCGCCGAGCGCGTGCGCCGCATGGGGCCGTTCGAGCCCAGCACCGCGCCGGAGGTGATGGCGCGCTTCGACGCGCTGTTCGTGCCGTCGCAGTGGGACGAGAACGCGCCGCTGGTGGTGCTGCAGGCGCGCGCCGCGGGCCTGCCCATCGTCGCCAGCGACGTGCCCGGGATCCGCGAGGTGCTGCGCGGCCATCCGGCGCGGCTCGTGGCGCCCTGCGACGCCGAGGCGTGGGCGCGCGAGCTGCGGCGCGTGGTGGAGGAACGTCCTGCGCGGCTCCCGCCGTCGCCGGTGGTGGGCCACGACGCGCACCTCGACTCGATCGAGCGCGTGTACTCGGAAGTGGCGGGGGCCGCCTGAGGGCGGAGGGAGGCGCCATGCGCATCGGACAGGTGCTGCACGACGCGCCCTTCGGCGGCGGCGGAGTGCAGGTCCACGTGCGCGACTTGTGCGACGACCTCGTGGCGCGCGGGCACCGGGTCGAAGTGCTGTCGAACGGCGCGGACGCGCGCGACCTGGGGGGCGACGGCTGGTCGCACCGCGCCACGCGCCTGCCGCGGCCCGGTCCATGGGACGACGGTCGGCTCGCGGCCATGGCGGCCGCGGCGTGGGCGCGCGCGGCGCGCCTCGACGTCGTGCACGTGCACCACGTGGCCGGCCACGGAGCCGCGCTGGTGCCGGCGCTGCGCGCGGCCCGCTGCGCCGTGGTGGCGACCTTGCACGACTACTCGCATGGTTGCGCGCGCGGGCAGATGTGGTCGGACGCGGGGCGCTGCACCAGCCTCGAGGCCGGACGCTGCGCCGCTTGCATCGCCTCGACGTGGCCGCTGCTGCAGGCTCCGGCGGATCCGCCCGCCGCGCTGCGCCGACGCTGGAGCGGCGTGGCGCAAGACCTCGCGGCCGCGCACGTCCTCGTGGCTCCCGATCCCGACGGTGCCACCGTGCTGGCGGCGCGCTGGCCCGAGGGCGTCGCGCCGCCGCTGGTCGTGGTCGAGAACGGCATCCGCGCCGCGCGCCTCGCGCGTTCGGTCGCCGCGTGGCGCGCGCGCGGCGATCGCGGCGATGGCGGCTCGTTCGTGCACGGCGTGGCGGGCGCGCTGTTGCCGTCGAAGGGCGTCGTCGAGTTCGCGCGCGCCGTGGCCGCCTGCGCCGACCCGACGCTGCGGCTCGAGGTGCACGGCGCCGCGAGCTCGGCCAGCGGCTCGGCGCGCTGCCTCGAGGAGCTGCGCGCCTTGGCCGCGGCGGACCCGCGCATCCATCTGGCTGGTCCCTACGCGCCCGCCGACCTGCCGCGCATCCTCGCGCGCCTCGACGCGCTGGCCGCGCCCGCGTTGTGGGACGAGGTGCATGGCCTGTCGGTGCGCGAGGGGCTGGCCGCCGGCCTGTGGACGGCGACCACCGAGCGCGGCGGACTAGCGGGCGTCGCGCGCCTCGACCCGGACGCGCTGGTGCTGCCCGCGGACCGCCCCGAGGCCTGGTCCGCGCTCGTCGCCGCCGCGACGGCCCGCTGGCGCGGGCGCGCGCGCCAGCCGGTGGCCGTGCGCGAGGCGCTCGACTGCGCCAAGGAGCTCGAGGCGCTCTACGCGCGCGCGCTGCGCCAGGCCTCGTCCCAGGCCGCCAGCAGCGCCTCGCCGGCGCGGCTCCAGTCGTAGCGCTCCTCGACCAGCGCGCGCGCCGCGAGGCAGCGCAGGCGCGCCTCCTCGCGCTGGTCGAGCACCTCGAGCGCCGCCTGGCCCAGGTCCTCGATGCGTTCCACGATGCGCGCTTCGCGGCCATCCCGCAAGGCGAGCCCCTCGGCGGCCACGCGCGTGGCGACGATGGGGGCGCACAACGCCGCGGCCTCGAGCAGCTTGAGCCGCGTGCCTCCGCCGGTGGCGAGCGGCACGACGAGCGCGCCCGCGCGCGCCAAGGCCGGGCGCGGATCCTCGACCTCGCCGAGGAACCGCACGCCGTCGATGCGCAGGTCGCCCAGGAGGTGCGAGGGGCCGCTGCCGACCACCTCGAGGACGAGCGCCGGGCGCGCGGCGCGCAAGGCCGGCCACGACAGGCGCAGGAAGGCCACGAGTCCCTGCACGTTGGGCGGGTAGTCGAGGCTGCCGAGCCACAGGAGGCGACCCACGTCGCGCTCGAGGAAGCTGGGCGGCCGGCCGAGCGCGGCCAGGTCCACGCCGTTCTCCACGACGCGCGCACGCGCGCCCGGATTGCGCGCCAGCAGCCGGTCTTTGTCAAGTTCGCTTGACAGGATCTGCAGCGCCCCGCAGGCGATGGAGCGCCGCTCGAGCGCCTCGACGCGGGCGAGGTCGCGCCGCTCGGAGGGACGCGCGGCGAAGGCGCGCGCGTAGTCCAGCTCGAGCTTGGGGTGCGCCAGCGAGTGCGCGCGCGCGCCGCGCCCGACGACGCGCAGCACGCTCGGCTCGTCGACGTGGACCAGCCCCGCGTGCCCGGCGAGCGCGCGCCGCGCCTCGGCCTCCAGCGCCGCCGTGGCGTTCCAGCGCTCGATGCGCGCCGCGAGCGGGGTCCGCCAGGCGGGCAGCGCCGGTCCGCGGACCACGATGCGCGGCTCCACGCCCAGTTCGCGGCAGCGCGCTCGCGCCCGTTCCGCCGCGGCCTCGTCGGCCGTGGCGCCCACGAGCGCGATGCGCGCGCGCTTGCTCGCGGCGGCGAGCAGGCCCCACAAGCGCAGCGTTCCCCCGCGCCGCGGAGGATGGCTGGCGTCGGGGGCGATCCACGCGACCGGCTGCATCGATGCTCGCGCCGTTCAGCCCACTTCGCGCGGGTCGGCGACGTTCTGCGCCAGCAGGCGGAAGCCCCGCGGGTCGTCCAGGATCACCGTGGCGCAGGCGGTGTCGGTGCGAAACAGGAAGCTCTCGTGCGCGGGCAGCCCGAGCAGGCGCGTCGCCAGCACGCGGATCACGTTGTAGTGCGCCGCCACCACGCAGGTGGCGCCGCCGGTCGCCAGCAGCGTCTCCGCCACCGCCGGCCAGGCGCGCGCCCAGATGTCGGCGTCGCTCTCGCCGCCGTGGCCCTTCCAGTTCCAGGGGTCGGCGCGGAAGAGGTCGGCTTGCGCCTCCCAGCGCGCCTTGAACTCGACCGAGGGCAGGCCCTGCCAGTCGCCGCGCGAGACTTCGCGCAACCGCTCGTCGACCACGAGGATCGAGCCGCAGGAGCGCGCGATGGACTCGCCCATGGCGCGGGCGCGCGCCAGGTGCGAGCTGCGCACGAGGGCCGGCTTGGCCGCGCGCTCGGAGAAGCGCGCCCCGAAGACGCGCGTCTCCTCCTCGCCCTCGGGGGCCAGCGGCACGTCCAGCCCGCCGTAGGCGCGGCCCCGCCAGTCCGCGTGGACCTCGGCGTGGCGCACCAGCCACAAGGTGGAATTGGTGCCCGTGGCCGCCTGCGGATCCGGGCGCCCTCGCGCGACGTCGTGCGGGATGGCCGGGGCTTGCACGTTGATCTTCATGGTCGTCGGGATGCGGCCGCGGCGGGCTGTCGCGCCCGCGCCTCGGCCGCTACAGTCTGTGCCCTGCGACCGCCACCACCAAGCGAGAACCATGGCCAAGATCACCTTCGCGAACACGGGCAAGACCTACGAGTGCGCCACCGGCAAGAGCTTCATGGAGTTCTGCGACGAGTCGGGCGCCCCGCACGACTTCGGCTGCACCGTCGGCAGCTGCGGCACCTGCGTGTGCGTCGTGGAGCCGGCCGGCAACGTCTCGCCCGCGACCAAGGACGAGAAGGACACCGTCGAGATGTGCACGTCCACGCCCGGCGCGCGCCTCGGCTGCCAGTTCAAGGTGCTGGGCGACATCGTCGTGCGTCCGGCCTGACCGCGGGCCATGAAGGTCGCCCTCGTCCTGTCGGGCTGCGGCTTCCTCGATGGCAGCGAGATCCACGAGGCGGTGCTCCTGCTCCTCGCCCTCGATCGGGCCGGCGCGCAGGTGGACTGCTTCGCTCCGGACGCGCTCCAGCGCGACGTCGTCGACCACGCTGCGCGCGCGCCTCTGGACGAGCGGCGTTCGGTGCTGGCCGAGTCGGCGCGCATCGCCCGCGGCCGCATCCGCCCGCTGGACCAGCTCGATCCCGCCGCGCACGACGCGCTGGCCTTTCCCGGTGGCTACGGGGCGGCCAAGAACCTGTGCGACTTCGCCGTCGCCGGCGCGGACGCGCGGGTCGAGCCAGCCGCGCTGCGCGCCATCCAGGGCTTCCACGCCGCCAGGAAGCCCATCCTCGCCCTGTGCATCGCGCCGGCCTTGGTGGCCGCGGCGCTGCGCGGCCAAGGCGTGCGCCTGACCATCGGCGACGAGGCGGACGTCGCCGCGGCGCTGGTGGCGATGGGCGCCAGGCACGAGGCGAGGAAGGTGCACGAGTGCTGCGTCGACGAGCGGCATCTCGTCGTGAGCGCCCCGGCCTACATGCACGACGCCTCGATCCTCGAGGTGGCGCGCGGCGTCGACTCGGCAGTGTTCGAGCTCGGCCGGCTTGTCAAGAAAACTTGACGGACGCCCCGTCCGGCGCCCGCCTGCTGGACGCGCTCACCAGGTCAGCCAGCCGGGCGCCTTCTCGTCGAGGAACACGTCCGCGCCCGCGCGGCGCCCGGCGCGCGAGATGGCGCAGCCCGCGCAGCACGCCAGGAGCAGCCAGCACAGGGGCTGCCGCGCGCCGTCGACCACGAACACGCCGTTCAGGAACAGGATGGCGGCCGCGAGCCCGAGCGGCCGCATGAAGGCCCCGAGGAAGAAGGCCACGCCCAGCGCCAGTTCGCCCCAGGCCACGAGGCCGGCGAAGAAGCCCGGGTGCTTGAGCACGACCTCCTCGCCCCAGGCGCGCGCGAAGCCCGGCGAGGCCGCCCAGGCCGGGGCGGTGGCCTCCACGTACTCGGCGCCGATCCCCTCCGAGACCTTGTGCCAGCCGGCGACGAGCAGCACGACGCCGACGACGATGCGGATCAACACGAGTCCCCAGGACGGACTGTCTTCGTTCATGCGCGCTTGCCGGACCTCCCAGTCGAGTTTCTAGCGAAACGCGCTGTGGGCTTCCACCGCCTCGGGCGACTAGATTGCTGGGCGCCCATGCCCAACCGCCCCGCGACCCCCCGCCTGCGCCTCAACGTGTGGTCCGGGCCGCGCAACGTCTCCACGGCCCTGATGTACTCGTTCGCGCAGCGCGCCGACACGCGCGTCGTCGACGAGCCGTTGTACGCGCACTACCTGCGGGCCACCGGCCTGGACCACCCCGGGCGCGACGTGGTGCTCGCCTCCCAGGAGAACGACGGCGAGGCGGTCGTGCGCGACGTCGTGCTGGGCCCCTGCGATCGGGAGGTGCTGTTCCTCAAGCAGATGGCCCACCACCTGGTCGAGGTGGACCGCGGGTTCCTGGCGCGCTGCGAGAACGTGCTGCTCACGCGCGATCCGCGCGACATGCTGCCTTCGCTGGCCGAGAACATCCCCGAGCCGGTGCTGCGCGACACGGGGTACGCGGCCCAGTTGTCGATCCTCGAGGAGCTGCGGCGCCTCGGGCGCGAGCCGCTGGTGCTGGTCGCCTCCGAGATCCTCAAGGATCCGCGCGGCGTGCTGTCGGCCTTGTGCGCGCGGCTCGGGCTGCCCTTCGACGAGGCGATGCTGTCGTGGCGGGCCGGTCCGCGCCCCGAGGACGGGGCGTGGGCGCCGCACTGGTACGCGGGCGTGCACCGCTCGAGCGGCTTCGCGCCGTGGAAGCCCAAGGACGAGCCCTTCCCCGAGCGCCTGCGTCCGCTGCTCGAGGAGGCGCGTCCCATCTACGAACAGTTGTCCCGACTGGCAATCCGAGCCTGAAGAGCGAGCCATGCGAGCCGAACCCGAACTTCCCGATCCGCGCAACGCGAACATCCTCGTCTACGTGGGCGGGCGGCTCGTGCCGCGCGAGCAGGCAGTGGTCAGCGTGTTCGATTCGTCGGTGCAGGGCGGCGACGCCGTCTGGGAGGGCCTGCGCGTGTACGACGGCAAGGTCTTCCGCCTGCGCGAGCACCTCGCGCGGCTGCAGGACTCGGCCAAGGCCATGGCCTTCGCCGACGCGCCCTCGAGCGCCGAGATCGAGGCCGCGGTCCTCGAGACCCTCGCGAGGAACGGGATGCGCGACGGCGCGCACGTGCGACTGACCTTGACGCGCGGCAGGAAGACCACTTCCGGCATGAGCCCGAAGTTCAACCGCCACGGCTGCACGCTGATCGTGCTGGCCGAGTGGAAGGCGCCCGTCTACGGCCAGGGCGGCCTGACGCTGGTGACGTCCTCGGTGCGGCGCAACGGACCGAGCTCGATCGACTCGAAGATCCACCACAACAACCTGATCAACAACATCCTCGCCAAGATCGAGGCCAACAACGCCGGCGCGGACGACGCGCTCATGCTCGACATGGACGGGTTCGTGGCCGAGACCAACGCCACCAACGTGTTCCTGGTCAAGCGCGGCGTGCTCAGGACCCCGCACGCCGACGCCTGCCTGCCCGGCATCACGCGCGGCGTCGTGCTCGAGCTGGCGCGCGCCGCCGGCATCCCCTGCGAGGAGCGCCGCCTGTCGCTGATGGAGTTCCACGTCGCCGACGAGGTCTTCACGACCGGCACGATGGGCGAACTCTCGTGGGTCAAGGCCATCGACGGACGCTCCATCTCCAAGGAGCGCGGTCCGACGACGGCGCGGCTGTGCGAGCTCTACCGCGAGGAGACGCGGCGCGAAGGCGTGGCCATCCCGCTATGAGGAGGCCGCTCGTGGTGGCGCTCGACCAGGGCGGCTCGAGGAGCCGGGCCCTGGCCTTCGACGAGTCGCTGCAGGTCGTCGCGCGCGCCCAGGTCGAGGTGGCGACCGTGCGCCGCGGGGACGACGAGGTCGAGCAGGATGGCGAGGAGCTCGTGCAGTCGCTGCGGCGCGCGCTGCGCGAACTGAAGAAGCAGCTCGGTTCGCGCGCCAACGACGTCGAGGCCGCGGGGCTCGCCACGCAGCGCAGCTCGTGCGCGGCGTGGGACCGCGATTCGGGCGGGGTCGCCTCGCCCGTCCTGTCGTGGCAGGACCGCCGCGCCGCCGCGCGCGTCGCCGAACTCGCGCCGCACGCCGAGCGCGTGCGCCACCTGACGGGACTGCCGCTGTCGCCGCACTACGGCGCGACGAAGCTCGCCTGGATCGCCAACACGAGCACGCGCGCCCGCGGGCTCCTCGCCGAAGGACGCCTCGCCCTGGGGCCGCTGTCCTCGTTCCTCCTGGCGCGGCTCGCCGACGAGCGTCCGTGCCTCGCCGACATCTCCAACGCGCAGCGCACGCAGCTCCTGTCGCTGGAGACCGCGTCCTTCGATCCGTGGCTGTGCGACACCTTCGGAGTGCCGCTCGGGGCGCTGCCCAAGGTGGTCGGCACCCGCCATCCGTGCGGCACGCTCGACCTCGCCGGAAGGAAGGTGCCGCTCGCGGCGTGCATGGGGGACCAGGGAGCCGCGCTGTGGGCCGATGGCGAGCCCGCGCCCGACGAGTGCACGATCATCTTCGGCACCGGTGCCTTCCTGCAGCGCGTCCAGCCCGCGCGCCCGGTCGCGGCCGGCGCGCTGCTCGAGGGCCTCGTGGCGCGCCGCGGTGACGAGGCGCCGACCTTCGCGCTCGAGGGCACGGTCAACGGCGCCGGCTCCGCCCTGGCGTGGGCGCTCGAGGAGCTCGAGCTCGGCGCAGAGGCCTTCGACCTCGACCTCCTGCTCCGCGAGGTGGAGCATCCGCCGCTGTTCCTGAACGGCGTCGGCGGACTGGGCTCGCCGTGGTGGCGGCCCGCCTTCGAGTCGCGCTGGATCGGCGCGGGCGACGCGCGCGCGCGGCTCGCCGCCGTGCTCGAGAGCGTCGTCTTCCTCGCCTGCGAGAACCTCGAGCTGCTGGCAGCGCGCGGCCCGCTGGCGCGCGTCAGGGTCGGCGGCGGGCTATCCATGCTGGACGGCGCCTGCCAGCGCCTGGCCGACTTGTCGCGACTGTCCGTCTGGCGCTCGGAGGAGGTCGAGGGCACGGCGCGCGGACTGGCGCGCGTCCTGTTCGACGGCCGCGCCAAGGACTCGCCCAGGAAGGGTCGCTGGTTCGAGCCGCGCGAGGACGCGGCGCTGCACGAGCGGCGCGCGGCCTGGCGCGAGGCGTTGGCGGCGGCGCTCGCCTGAACGCCTCAGGCCTCGAAGCCGCCGCCCGTGGCGAGGTCGAGGCGCGCGCCGGCGGGATCGCGCGGCAGCCGCAGCGTGCGCGTGTCGGCCTTGCGGCGCTCGGGCGGCAGGCTCGGAGCGAGCTTCGAGAGCGCCTTCTCCGCCGCCTTGCGCCAACCCGTGAGCTTGCCGCCGTGGATGGCGAGCCAGCGCGGCCGCGCCTCGTCGTCGACCAGGTAGACCGTCTCGCGCTTCCTGTTGAACATCGAACCGTCGGCGGGCAGCACGCGCAGGCCCGCCCACGCGTCCAGCACCTCGCGCCGCTTGCCGGGGAAGCGCCGCGCGTGCTCGCGCAGCAGGTAGTCCACTTCCTCGCGCGTCGGCGCCACGGACGCGGGATCGCCGCGATGCTCGCGCTCGGTGGTGCCGACGAGCGTGCGCCCGCGCCACGGGATGGCGAACACGCCGCGGCCGTCCATGGCCTCGAAGTAGTAGGGGCCGTGCTCCAGCGGGCCCTCCAGTTCGATGTGCGTCCCCGCGACGAGGCTCACCTTGCCCTCGGGCGGCGCGGGCGTCGCGCGCGCGCGCACCGACTCGACCCACGGGCCGGCGGCGTTGACGATGGTCGCCGCGCGCACCCGCTCCTCTTCGGACGCGCCGCCGAGCGTGGCGATCCAACCCGCGTCGTCGCCGCGCGCCTCCACGAGCGGCGTGCCTTCGCGCACCTCGGCGCCCAGCTCGCGCGCCGAGGCGGCCACCGCGCGCACCAAGGCCGCGTCGTCGGTGCAGGCGTCGCAGTAGCGCAGCACCTCGACGAGGCCTTCCGTCGCCAGTCCGTCGAGCTCTCCCCACTGTCGGCGCGGCACGCGGCCGAAGCCGGTGTGCGGCCGGAAGCCCGCCAGCAGCGTGTACAAGGCGAGGCCGGCGCGCATCGTCCACGGCCCGCGCCGCGCGCCCGCCCAGATCGGCAGCAGGAAGTCGCGTCGCACGACGAGGTGCGGCGCGATGGAAAGCAGGATGGCGCGCTCGGCGAGCGACTCGTGCACCAGGGACCACTGCCGCGACTCGAGGTAGCGCAGGCCGCCGTGGATCAGCTTGGAGGACTTGCTCGAGGTCCCCGCCGCGAGCCGACGCTCCTCGACCAGCAGCGCGGAGCGGCCCGAGGCGGCGACGGCTTGCGCCACGCCGACGCCGTGGATGCCTCCGCCGACGACCAGGACGTCGACCTGCATGCTCGTCCGCGCGCTCATGCGCCGCGCAGCTCCCGCGCCAGCCGCGCCGCGTCGAAGCTCTCCACCATGCGCGCGCCGCGCCGGCGCAGCTCGCGCGCCACGGCCGCGTCCGCCACCTCGTACACGACGAGGTCCGCGCCCGGGACGCCCAGCTCCCCCGAGGCCGGCAGGCCTTCGAGGTCGGCGAACACGTAGTCGGGCGCGAGGCGCGCCACGACGCTCGAGCGCGCCTCCTCGTGCCGCG
>JBEBCR010000385.1:0-3423 GCA_041157565.1 Planctomycetota bacterium
TGGCCGACCACGCCAACGCGCCGTCGAGCAGCCCGAAGAGGAAGCCGCACGAAGCCCCCGCGGCCAGCGCGGAAGGCAAGGTGGATCGGACGCCTGCTTGCATGCCCACATCCTGCCCAGCGGGCGCGCCCGAGGGAAGCGCAAGGCGTCCCGGGGCAGGCTCAGGCGAGGCGGTAGCTCAGCCAGCCGGCGGCGTGCTCGACCTCGGTGGCTGCGCCCGGGATGCGGTACGACGGACTCGTCGAATCGCCGAGTCGCGCCTCCTTGGAGGCCAAGAGGCGTTCCCGCACGAGCAGCCCTTCGCCGTCGATCGAGAACGAACGCTCCAGGACGAGACCGGGCGCGACGGCGCCGTCGCGGCGCGCCAAGGCGGATACGAGGCGCACCCCGTCGCCCGCCACGTCGACCTGGGGCGACAGATGGAAGGCGCTGGAGACGCGCGGGTGCGCGAAGGCGAGCCAGCCGCGGCGCGCGACGCCGAAGGGGGCCTCGAGGGCCTCGAGTCGACGTCCACCGCGCCACGCGACGCGCGACAGCCACAGCGAGAAGCGCAACTCGTCGCGGTTGGCGCGCCAGCCGTCGGCGAGCCTCCATCCGCCCCACTTGCCCGACCACTCGGCCTCGTTGCCACCGCCGAGTCGGCAGCGCTCGAGCAGGTCGCGCTCGCGATCCTTGCTCCACGCGCGCAAGAGCCCCGCGCCCAGGGGCGAGCCATGGTGCACGTTGACCGGCGGCCGCGCGCCGCGGACCCACGCCACCACGCAGGAGTCCTCGAGGCGCGCCAATTGGGCGTCGGGGAACCACTGCACGGACAAGTCGAGGCTGCCGCGCGCGCCGCGCGGCTCCGCGCCCGCGCCGAGGCAATGTTGCAGGTCGGGCAGGGCGCGCGCGAGCCACATGGCGTGTCCGGCCCAGAAGACCGGGCACTGGTAGCTGCGGCCCCTGCCCTTGCCGGGCAGGTGGCTCCGCACGGCGCCGTCGTCGTCGAGGTGTCGAGCCCAGGCTCGGAACGCGCGCAGCGCCGCGCGCGCCCAGGACGGCCGACCGTAGTGCCTGTGTCCCGCGGCCAAGGCGTGCGCGTCGAAGGGATGGGAGGCCACCTCGTGCGTGGCGCCCCAGTACCAGGGCTTGGCCTCCACGAGGCCGACCTTGACGCCATCCGGCCCCTGCAAGGCTTCCACGAAGTCGAGCGCGCGCACGATCGGCCGCGCGTACATCGGATCGGAGAGCGGCCTTCCCATCGCGCGCAGGGCGTGCAGCAGGAAGCCGGGGATGCGCGACTGGTAGAAGGCCGACACGTCGCCGGAGCCCGGATGCGCGCCGCCCCACTCCTGCGGATGGTAGGGATAGCTGCCATCGCCGTGCTGGATGCCCTCGAGCATCCCCACCGCCTCGATGGCGGCGCGCTCGAGGTCGGGATCGCGCTCCAGCCGCCACGCCGCCGCCAACCCGGTCAGGCCCCAGGCGCGCTGCGCGGGGATCCCCTTGTCGAGCACGGCGTAGCGCAGGTAGGTGCGCGCGTGCAGCAGGCTGGCGCGCGCGAAGGCCTCGCGATCCTCGGCGCGGAGGAGTTCGCCGCACTGCTCGACGAGCGTCGCCAGCGCGTCCGAGCAGGCGCCGCCGTCGATGACCGAGTTCGAGCAGTTGAACGGATCGTGGCGCCCGGGGCGGAAGGTGTGGCACGGACTGTCGCCCTCGCGCACGAGGTTGGCGACGGCGCGCCGCGCCTGCGCCACGGCGATCGCGAGGAGGCGCGCGCGGTCCGCGCCCGGATCGTGCTTGAGCAGTTCGCAGGCGAGGACGATCGCGCCCACGTTCTTGCCCGTGTGCTCGACTCCGTGGTCGGGGCAGATCCACCGGCCGCGACCGTCGTCGAGGCGCTCCATCCACGCCAGCACGCGGCGCAGCGGCGCGAGGAACTCCTCGTCGATGCGCGAAGCGCCGCTCACGAAGCCTCCTTGCGCTCGGCGGAAAACGGCAGCGCGAGCCAGGCGCGCGCCAAGGGCGCCCACGGTCCCCTGCGCGGGGCGCGCAAGGCGCTCCACGCCAGGTCCAGCCCGCTGCTGCAGTGGGCCGACAGCGCGCCGTGCAGCCCATGGCGCGCGCGATGGAACCGGTAGCGGTCGCGGTGCCACTGCCACGCGAAGTCGTCCAGCTGGCGCGTGCTCGCGCCGCCGTCGTGCTCGACCACGACGTCGGCCAGGTAGCCGACGAGCCGCCCGCGCCCGCGCAACCGCGCGCACAACTCGACGTCGCTGAAGAAGAGCCGCAAGCGCGCGTCCATGCCGCCGCATTCGTCCCAGTCGGAGCGGCGCACGAGCAGGCAGGCGCCGGGCGGCTGCTCGACGTCGCCCGAACGCTCGTGGTCGACGTCGCGCGCGTGCCAGCGGCGCCACTCGAGCGTCTCCCCGAGCAGCGCGCGGACGACGAGCGCGTGCGACCAGGGCGTCCAAGCGCGCGGCAGGTTCATCAAGTCGCGCCGCGTGGCGCCGGCGGAGTCGACCAGGCGCGGCGCGACGGCGGCGTGCGCGGGGTGCTCGTCGAGGAAGCGCACGAGCGCCTCGAGCGCGCCCGGCCCAAGCCGCGCGTCGGAGTTGAAGAGCAGCAGCAGTCGGCCGCGCGCCGCCTCCGCCGCGGACAAGATGGCGCGCGTGTAGCCGAGGTTCCTCGCGTGCTCGACCACGACGACGCGCGGCAGGGCGGCGCGCGTCGCCGCGGCGGTGTCGTCGCCGCCCGCGTCGTCCACGAGGATCGCTTCGTCGTCCGGGCCAAGTTGCGCGACGACGCCCGCGAGGGCGCGCAAGGTCGCCTCGCGCGTGCGCCAGCTGGGCACCAGCACGGATACGCGCGTCACGGGATGGCCTCCATGCGCCGCACGAGCCGGTCCATCAGCGCTCCGACCTCGTGGTCCGAGGCGACGATGGCGCGCAGCTCGCGCCCCAGGGACGCGCGCTCGGCGCCGCCAAGGTCGAGCAGACGGGCGATGGCCGTCGCCAGCGCGGCCGAATCGCCGCGCGGGAAGGCGAGCAGCTCGCGCCGCGCCCCCAGCGCGCCGAGCAAGGGCGGCACGGCCTCGTTGCAGGACGCGACCGGGCGCTCCATGGCCATGGCCTCGAGCACGACCTTGTCGATGCTGCCGGTGCTGGAGGCGTTGACGACCACGCTGGCGCGCTCGAACCACGGCGGCACCTCGAGCCAAGGCACGGCGCCATGCAGGTGCACGCGCGCCTCCAAGCCATGCGCGGCGACGCGGCGCACGACCTCGTCGCGATAGCCCTCGTCGGACTCGACTAGGCCCGCGCCCACGAGGTCGAGGTGCAGGTCGCGGCCTTCGGCCACCAGGCGCGCCAGCGCCTCGACCACCACGAGCGGGTCCTTGGAAGGCGTCAGTCGACCGACCGAGAGGATGCGCGCCGGCGCGGC
>JBEBCR010000386.1:0-17876 GCA_041157565.1 Planctomycetota bacterium
CGAAGGTCATGGCGAACAGGCACAGGCCCGCCAGGAACAACGTGCGGTAGTGCGTGCTGTCGCGCACCGCCTCGGGCAGCTCGACGGCGATGTTCGCCGACAACGTGCGGAAGCCGTCGAAGATGTTCCAGCTCATCAGCGGCGTGTTGCCGGCGGCCATTAGCACGATCATCGTCTCCCCCACCGCGCGGCCGAGGCCGATCATCAGGGCGGAGAACAGGCCGCTCATGGCGGTGGGCACGACGACGCGCGCCGCGGTCTGCCACGGCGTCGCGCCGGCGCCGAGCGAGGCGAGTCGCAGGTGGCCGGGCACGCTGGACAAGGCGTCCTCGGCCAGCGTGTAGATGATCGGGATGACCGCGAAGCCCATCACGAAGCCCACGATGAGCGCGTTGCGCTGGTCGTAGGTGTCGAGGACCCCGCCGCGCGCGTCGAAGCCCGCGCCCGAGAACAACCAGCCGCCGAGCAGCGCCAGGCCCAGCACCGCCAGCGTGCCGGCGAGGAACTTGCCCAGGTCGGCGGCCGCGATGCGCTGGCGGCTCCAGCCCTTCGAGCGGCGGCGCAGGAAGGGCGCGACGTGGCGCGCGGAGATCCAGCCGACGACGAGCACGCTGGCCGGCAGCAGCAGCACGAAGAAGCCGCCCACCGCCCCCCCGTCGCCGCCCGACAGCCAACCGACGAGGTCCCCGCCGAAGAGCGCGTCCTCGAGCCATCCGCCGCACGCGAGTCCCAGCAGCGCGCCGGCGGGAAGCATGGCCGCGGTGGCGGCGAAGCGCGGCAGGCCCGACCAGCGCACGATGCGGTCGGGGCGCTGCAGCTGCCACAGGTGCGCGCCGAGGAGCAGCATGAACGGCACGGTGACGAGCATCGCCAGGAGCGCCGGCAGCAGATCCTTCACCAGCGGCGCGATGACCAGGGCGGCGACGAAGCCGAGCACGACGCTCGGCAGGCTCGCCATCATCTCGGTCATCGACTTGAGCGGCGCGCGCAGGCGCGGCGAGAGGAACTCGCTGGTGTAGATGGCGGCGAGCAGCGCCAGCGGCACGCCGAAGAGCATCGAATAGAAGGTCGCCTTGAGGGTGCCGAACACGAGCGGCAGGAGGCCGAACTTGGCCTCGAAGTCGTCCGAGCCGGAGGAACTCTGCCAGGTGTGGTCGGCGCGCGGATAGCCCTCGTACCACACGGGCGCGAACAACGCGGCGAGCGTCGCCTCGGGGTGCCCGAGATCCACGCTCCAGCTCGACAGCCCGGCGCGGTGCGAGGCCACGATGGCGTCGTCCTTGGGCGCGATGGCCAGGGAGTCGATCGCGCCTGCCTGGCCCAGCGCCACCTCGGCCACGAGCTTGCCGCTCGTGGCGTAGCACAGGCGCAGCGTGCCGTCTTCGGTGCCGGCGAGGAAGCTGCGGTTGCGGGCCGAGGCGGCCAGCGCCACGACGGGCGAGTCGCCGAAGTCGAACTCGCGCGCGCGCACGAACACGACGCCGTCGACGGGGCGCGCGCCCTCGTCGGGCTTGGTGCCGAACCACGCCCCCACCTTGCCGGTGGACTCGCCGACGAGCAGCGTGTTGCGCCCGACGAGGAAGTCGAGCGCCCGCACCCGGCCTTCGCCCGCCACGAGGTCCAGACGCTCGGCGGCCTTGGCCGCGGACGGATCGCGCGCGTCGAAGCGCAGCGCGTCGCCGTCGGGCCACGCGACCATGAGTCGATCGCCCTCGCCCAGCACCAGCACGCGCGTGGGCGGGTCGGCGCGGCCGGGTTCGAAGGGCGGGGCGTGCACCTCGAGGCTGCTCTCGACCTCGCCGGTGAAGGGGTTCTCGGAGCGCTGCAAGCGCGCCAGCGACAGCGCGCCATCGGCGTGGCGCGCGAAGACGATGCCGCCATCCCCGTGGATGGAGGCGTCGATGGCCTCGATGGCGACGCCGGGCTTCAGCTCGAGCGGCTCGGACACGCTGGGCGCGAAGCGCTGCCTGCGCAACGAGCCGTCGCGCGTGCGCTGCACCAGCGCGCCATCGATCGTCGCCAGCTCGCCCTGCCCCATGCGCGCCAGGAGCGCGTCGCGCTCGGAGGCCGCGACGAACTCGCTGGCGAAGGCCGGCGTGTACAGGCGCGCCAAGCCGTCGGCGAAGCCGAAGGCGATCGTGTCGCCACGCGCGCCGTGGCAGGTGGGCCGCGCGTCGCCGAAGGGGCGCGTCTCCGAAAGCAGCTCGCCGTTGTCCAGCCGCCAGGCGCGCGCCACGCCGGCCGCGTCGATCTCCGCGGCGAGCACCAGGTACTCGTCGACGACGACGTGCGCGACGGGCTCGCGCTCGCCGCCACGCTGCACCGAGTCGCGCGCCGAGGGCTCGCCGCCCATGAAGAGCGGCGCCACCACCCACACGAGGAACACGAAGATCAGCGTGACCGCGAGGATCGTCCCCACCCCGCCGATCGTGATCAGCCCCTTGGCGACGCGCTCCGCGACGCGCACGCCACGTCTCGTGCGACGGCGCGGGCCGCGACCGGTCAGGGACTGTTGGTTCATCGCGGGCTGTCTGGGGGCGGTGGGACGGTCGCGAAGGTCGCGCGGCCGGGGGGGCCGCCGCCGGCCGCCGGGGGGGGCCCGCCACGAGGGCGGGTCCGGAAGGCGCGACGCCGCGGGAGGGCGGCGCCGCGCGCGCGGGTCACTTGGCCGCGCCGGCTTCGACGGCGGGCTCGGCGACCACGCCGACCTTCTTCAGGGTATCGAAGGCGATCTTGGAAGGCAGCGGGTAGTAGCCGTCCTTGACCACGTCCTCCTGGCCCTGCTTGCTGAGCACGTACTTGAGGAACTCGCGGCGCAGGGGGTCGATCTCGCTGCCGGGCTTGTAGTTGATGTACACGTAGAGGAAGCGCGCCAGCGGGTACTTGCCGCTGTAGGCGTTCTCCGGCGTGGCCTCGACGGCGGTCGACTTGGAGTCCTTCATCAGCGGCACGGCGCGCACGTCGGCCGTCATGTAGCCGATGCCCGAGTAGCCGATGCCGTACTTGTCCGTGGCGATGCCCTGGACGACCGAGCTGGAGCCCGGCTGCTCCTTGACGCTGTCCTTGAAGTCGCCCTTGAACAGGGCGTGCTCCTTGAAGTAGCCGTACGTGCCGGAGGCCGAATTGCGGCCGTACAGGCTGATCGGCTTGTCGGCCCACTCGCCGACCAGGCCGAGCTGGCCCCAGGTGGCGATGTCCGATTCGTGGTTGCCCTTGCGCGTCTTGGAGAAGATCGCGTCGACCTGGGCCATCGTCAGCGACTGGATCGGGTTGTCCTTGTGGACGTAGACCGCGAGCATGTCCACCGCGGTCGGGATGGCGGTCGGCTTGTAGCCGAACTTCTTCTCGAAGTCGTCGATCTCCTGCTTCTTCATCTCGCGCGACATCGGGCCGAAGTTCGCGGTGCCTTCGATCAGGGCCGGCGGGGCGGTGGTGCTGCCCTTGCCTTCGACTTCGGTGCCGACGGCGGGGTAGAGCTTCTTGAAGCCCTCGGTCCACAGCGTCATCAGGTTGTTGAGCGTGTCGGAGCCGATGCTCTTGATGTTGCCGGAGACGCCGGAGACGGCCTTGTACTCGGGCAGCTTGGGGTCGACCTTGACGGCTTGCAGGGCGTAGGCGCCCGCGCTGGCGACGAAAAGTAGCGGAAGCGCGAAGCGGAAGCGTGCGAGGTTCATGTGGGTGGTGCCTCTGGATTCGGATTCGGGGTGAGTTGAACTCGCCCAGAGGATGGGGCTCGATTGCAAAGATCCGTCAAACGCCGCTGCGGGTCGGGGTGGAAGGGCCAAGTCAAGGCCCGCAACTTTCACCATAAATGTAATTCTTAAAACAACTTATATATTCATAAAGAACTTGGCCTCCGCGACACACTGGGGCTTGCCGCCATGCCATTGTTTTCGGTTTTGTAAACAGCACGCACTGCATAGTGCGCGCACCCCCGGCACGCCCAGCACGTACCGCATTTCACACGCCCGACAATCGGCAGGCATTTGAAGTCCAAATGAACACCATTTGACCACCCAAGCTGGGGCGAAGCTGGCTCGCCGCAGCATCGGACAGGCAGGTTCCGCATCTCGCGATCCGGCGATCGCCATGGGCGAACTCGCCGCGACCTCCGACGCGCTGTCTTGGCATGTTCGTTCCGCCGATCTCAGAGCACTCGACGAGCGCGCAACCTGACGCGCTCGCAATAGTCACTCTGCGCATCGAGAGATCGATTGCAAGTTCCACTACTCACGCGAGCTATGTGCACGAATCGCGCCACGGAACGCCGCTCCGTTTTGCTTGCCCCACACACGCCATTCCCCTATAACTCTCGCGCCTGAATGTCTGCTGGCGGAGTGCTTGGACTACGTCGTCCAAGCCCGAGCTGCAGCCATCTCGAGCGCCGTCGCGCCCCCCCGGCGCCAACGCGACCAAGCCCGGTCGCGCGGTCCGGGAGGTCCGGCACCAGGAGACATCGCGGCTCGCCGCCGCCCGTCGACATGGCCCAGATCTTCCACGAAAGCTTCAACTCCCTCGCCAAGGTCTCGATCGCCGTCGCCGCCGTCTTGGGCGGAGGCGTGGTCGCCATCGCCTGGCAGGCGAACAACTCGAACTGGGCCACCGACGTCGACGTTCCCAAGGAACAGCCGGTGCAGTTCAGCCACGACCACCACGTGCAGGGACTGGGCATCGACTGCCGCTACTGCCACACCTCCGTCGAGGACGCCGCCAGCGCCGGCATCCCCTCGACGAAGACGTGCATGAGCTGCCACTCGCAGATCTGGACCAACGCCGAGATGTTGAAGGTCGTGCGCGACAGCTACGCCAAGGACCAGTCGATCCCCTGGGTGCGCCTCCACGACCTGCCGGAGTTCGTCTACTTCAACCACTCGGTGCACGTGAAGAAGGGCGTGGGCTGCGAGAGCTGCCACGGCCGCGTCGACCAGATGCCGCTCATGTGGAAGGAGAACACGCTCAACATGGGCTGGTGCCTCGACTGCCACAGGAACCCCGAGGACGTGCTGCGTCCCAAGGAGGACATCTTCGCGATGGGGTACGACCCCGTGGCGAAGTACGGCAAGACGCAGTCGGAGCTCGGCCACGAACTGGCCGTCGCCAACCACGTCAAGACGCTGACCAACTGCTCGACCTGCCACCGCTGAGCGCCCACCAAGCCGCGAGCCCACGACCATCCCCCCACCGCGAGCCGTCACTTGAACGACCAGACCACCGACGCGCCGATGCGCACCGAACTCTCCGGCAAGACGGGCAAGGACTACTGGAAGAGCCTGGAGGAGTACTCCGGCACCGAGCGCTTCAAGGAGTGGCTGCAACGCGAGCATCCGCAGGCCGCCGACCTGCTCGCCATCGCGCCGGACCGCCGCTCCGTGCTCCAGCTCATGGGCGCCTCGCTGGCGCTGGCGGGCTTCAACGCCTGCACCAAGCAGCCCGAGGAGCGCATCTACGCCTACGCCAAGAACCCCGAGGCGATGACCCCGGGCACGCCGCTGTACTTCGCCACCGCGATGCCCTGGGCGGGCGGCGCCATCGGCGTGCTGGTCGAGAACCACATGGGTCGCCCGACGAAGATCGAGGGCAACGAGGCGCACCCCGCCAGCCTTGGTTCGACGGACTCGTTCGCGCAGGCGAGCGTGCTCGACCTCTACGACCCCGACCGCGCCACGAGCGTCAAGCGCCGCGGCCGCGTGTCGACCTGGGACGACTTCTTCGGCGAGCTGCGCCCGGCGGTGACGATCGCCAGCTCGAAGCAGGGCGAAGGCGTGCGCGTGCTGACGCGCGGCGTCGTGTCGCCGAGCGTGGGCGCGCAGCTTTCGGCGCTCGTCGCCGCGCATCCCAAGCTGCAGGTCCACGTGTGGGAGCCGATCCACCGCGACAACGCGCGCGCCGGCTCGATGCTGGCCTTCGGACGAGACCTCGCGGTCCACGCGCACCATGGCAAGGCCAAGGTGCTGGTGTCGCTCGACGGCGACTTCCTCGTCGCCGGGCCCGAGAGCGTGCGCGCGGCGCGCGAGTTCGCCGCCGGGCGCAAGGTGCGCAAGGACAAGACGGACATGAACCGCCTCTACGCGGTCGAGTCCTGCACGACGGCGACCGGCGCCACGGCCGACCACCGCCTCGCCATGCGCGCCGTCGACGTCGAGGGCTTCGTGCGCCGCCTGGCGCTGCGCCTCGGCGTCGCGGTGCAGGTCCCGCAGGGCGCGCTCGACGAGCGCTCGCAGCGCTTCCTCGAGGCGCTCGCCAAGGACCTCGAGGCCAACAAGGGCGCGGCGCTGCTGCTGCCCGGCCCGTGGCAAGGGCCGGTGGTGCACGCGCTCGCGCACGCCATCCACGACAAGCTCGGCTGCATCGGCCAGACGGTCGAGATGCTGCCGCCGTTCGAGTCGTTCGGCGCCGAAGTCGACAACGCCACCTCCATCAAGTCGCTGTGCGACGACATGCGCGCCGGCAAGGTGCAGGCGCTGGTCGTCCTCGGCGGCAACCCGCTGTACGACGCGCCCGCGGACTGCGACTTCGCCGGAGCGCTGGCCAAGGTGCCGCTGCGCGCGCACCTCACCACGCACGAGAACGAGACCAGCCGCCAGTGCGACTGGCTCCTGCCCGAGCACCACTACCTCGAGGCGTGGGGCGACGCGTCGGCCTCCGACGGCACCGTCTCCATCGTGCAGCCGCTGATCGCGCCGCTGTACAACTCCAAGGGCGCGCACGACATCCTCGCGACGATGCTCGACAAGGCGGGCCAGACCGCCTACGACGCGGTGCGCGAGCACTGGAAGGCCAAGCGCCCCGACGACTTCGAGGCGCAGTGGCGCCGCTGGCTGCACGACGGCGTCGTGCCCGGCACGCGCGCCAAGGCCGTCGCCGTCGCCGCCAAGGCGATCGTCGAGCCCGCCTCCGCCGCGCAGAAGGGCCTCGAGGTGCAGCTGCGCCCCGACCCGACCGTGTGGGACGGCCGCTTCGCCAACAACGGCTGGCAGCAGGAGCTGCCCAAGCCGATCAGCAAGCTGACCTGGGACAACACGGTCCAGTTGGCGCCCGCCACCGCCAAGGCCCTGGGCGTCGCCACCGGCGACCTGGTCGAGGTCTCCATCGGCGGCCGCAAGGTCGTCGGCCCCGCGTGGATCGCGCCGGGCCACGCGGCGGACTCGCTCACCATCCACCTCGGCTACGGCCGCGTGCACGCCGGCAAGGTGGGCGACGGCGTGGGCTTCGACGCCTACCCGCTGCGCACCACCGCCATGCAGTGGGGCGCGACGGGCGCGACGCTCGCCAAGGCGGGCGGGTCGATGGAGCTGGCCTCGACGCAGGAGCACGACGACTACGACGCGTTCACCACCGAGGCGACCAAGCGCAACATCGTGCGCGTGCGCACGATCGACCGATTCAAGGCCGAGCCCGGCTCGCTCGAGCCCGGCCAGGGCCACGCGGCCCACCACGGGCCGACCGACATCTTCGAGAAGCCCCGCACCGCCGAGATGGCGGCGCTGAAGGCCAAGAAGGAGGCCACCGGGGCTCCGCTGCAGGCCTACGACTCGCGCGTCAGCGAGGACTACCAGTGGGGCATGGTCATCGACCTGAACGCCTGCACCGGCTGCAGCGCGTGCATCACCGCCTGCGTCGCCGAGAACAACATCGCGGTCGTGGGCAAGGAGCAGGTGATGCGCGGCCGCGAGATGCACTGGCTGCGCATCGACCGCTACTTCAAGGGGGACGAGAACGACCCCGAGATGCACCACCAGCCGATCCCCTGCATGCAGTGCGAGAACGCGCCGTGCGAGGTCGTCTGCCCGGTCGGAGCCACCTCGCACGGGCCGGAAGGCCTGAACGAGATGACCTACAACCGCTGCGTCGGCACGCGGTACTGCTCGAACAACTGCCCGTACAAGGTGCGCCGCTTCAACTTCCTGCTCTACAGCGACTGGGCCACCGAGTCGCTCAAGATGCAGCGCAACCCCGACGTCTCCGTGCGTTCGCGCGGCGTGATGGAGAAGTGCACCTACTGCGTGCAGCGCATCAGCCACGCGCGCCACGCCGCCAAGCGCGAGGATCGCAAGATCCGCGAGGGCGAGGTCGTCACGGCCTGCCAGCAGGCCTGCCCGACCGAGGCCATCGCCTTCGGCAACATCCTCGACAAGGCTTCGCGCGTGTCGCTGCTCAAGGCCGAGCCCCACAACTACGGCCTGCTCGAGGAGCTGAACACGAAGCCGCGCACGACCTTCCTCGCGAAGGTCCAGAACAGGAATCCCGAGCTCGACGGCCGCGCCTGACCGGCGCGTCCGCTCGACGCGGGCCTCCAGACGACCACCGATCCCGACTCCAGACCCGGAGGCGGCGCGCCAGCGCCGGCCCGCGGGCGCCCAACCGGGCGCGCGCGGACCGGATGGCGCGCGCGCGACGAGTCCCCCCAGACCAGACCATGACCGACCACAAGCACGACCAGCGCGACGCGATCATCGCGCCCGGCCACACGCTGGCGACGATCACGGACAAGATCAGCGAGATCGTCCTGACGCCGCCGCTGAAGACGCCCCTGGGCTGGCACGCCATGATGGGCATCGGCTCGATCGGCGTGCTCCTCCTCGGCGCCACGGTCACCAAGCTGGTGTTCACCGGCATCGGCATCTGGGGCAACAACGTCCCGGTCGGCTGGGCCTTCGACATCATCAACTTCGTGTGGTGGATCGGAATCGGCCACGCCGGCACGCTGATCTCCGCCATCCTGATGCTGCTGCGCCAGAGCTGGCGCACCTCGATCAACCGCGCGGCCGAGGCGATGACGATCTTCGCCGTGTCCTGCGCCGGCATGTACCCGCTCCTGCACACGGGCCGACCGTGGCTGGCGTACTGGCTGCTGCCCTACCCCAACACGATGGCGATGTGGCCGCAGTTCCGCTCGCCGCTCGTGTGGGACGTCTTCGCCGTGTCGACCTACGCGACCGTGTCGCTGCTGTTCTGGTACACGGGCCTGATCCCCGACCTCGCCACGTTGCGCGACCGCGCCAAGCACAAGGTCGTCAAGGTGTTCTACGGCATGCTGGCCATGGGCTGGCGCAACGCCGCCAGCCACTGGGACCGCTACGAGACGGCCTCGCTGATCCTCGCCGGCATCTCGACGCCGCTGGTGCTGTCGGTGCACTCGGTCGTGTCGTTCGACTTCGCCACGGGCATCCTGCCCGGCTGGCACACGACGGTGTTCCCGCCCTACTTCGTGGCGGGCGCCATCTTCGCCGGCTTCGCGATGGTGCTGACCTTGATGCTGCCGCTGCGCGCCGCCTACGGCCTGCACGACTTCATCACGGAGAAGCACCTGGACGTGATGGCCAAGGTGCTGCTGGCGACGGGCCTGATCGTCACCTACGGCTACGCGCTGGAGGTGTTCATGGCCTGGTACTCCGGCTCGCCGTACGAGGAGTACATGCTGATCAACCGCCTGTCGGGCCCCTACGCGTGGACCTACTGGGCGCTGATCCTGACCAACTGCACCATCCCGCAGATCTTCTGGTGGGGACCGGCGCGGCGGAACATCCTGATCCTGTTCCTCGTGTCCATGTCGGTGAACATCGGCATGTGGCTCGAGCGCTTCGTGATCATCGTGACCAGCCTGCACCGCGACTTCCTCCCGGCCGCGTGGGGCCACTACCGCCCCACGTTCTGGGACTGGAGCATGTACGCCGGCACGATCGGCTTCTTCCTGTTCTCGTTCTTCCTGTTCGTGCGCGTCCTGCCGATGATCGCGATGTTCGAGATGCGCATGCTGGTGCCCTCCTCCGGCACCACGGGCAAGGACTCCGGCCACAAGCACGGCGGCAGCCACTGAGGGCAAGGCGACCATGGCGCACCAAGAACACAAGCATCCGCTCCACGGCATCCTCGCCGAGTTCGACAAGCCCGAGCCGCTGGTCGAGGCCTGCAAGAAGGCGCGCGCGGCGGGCTTCACCAAGGTCGAGGCCTTCTCGCCCATGCCGATCCACGCCGTCACCGAGGCGCTGGGCCTGAAGAACCAGCTGCCGCTGATGGTCCTGTGCGGCGGCATCCTCGGCGCCTGCGTGGGCTTCGGCCTGCAGTACTGGGTCTCGGTGCTCGAGTACCCGGTCAACATCGGCGGCCGCCCCTACCTGAGCTGGCCGGCGTTCATCGTGCCGATGTTCGAGACCACCATCCTGTTCTCGGCGCTCACCGCCGTGTTCGGGATGCTGGCGCTCAACGGCCTGCCCCGCCCGCACCACCCGCTGTTCGCCGTGGAGCGCTTCAACGAAGCCTCGCGCAGCCGCTTCTTCTTCCTGATCGAGTCGGAGGATCCGCAGTTCGACAAGGCGCGCGAGTTCCTCGCCGGCTGCCATCCGACCGCGATCGAGGAGGTGCCCAACTGATGAAGACCTCGACCATCGCCCTCGCGCTCGTCGGCGCGTCGCTCCTCGGCGCCTGCCGCCAGGACATGCACGACCAGCCCCGCTACAAGGCCTACGGCCAGTCGGCCTTCTTCGCCGACGGGCGCAACATGCGCCCGCTCGTCGCCGGCACCGTGGCGCGCGGCCGCCTCATGGAGGACGACCACTACTGGCGCGGCAAGGTCGACGGCAAGCTCGCCGAGACCTTCCCCGTGCCCGTGACGGCCGAGCTCGTCGCGCGCGGCAAGGAGCGCTACCAGATCTACTGCCAGCCCTGCCACAGCCCCGTGGGCGACGGCAACGGCATGATCGTGCAGCGCGGCATGAAGCGTCCGCCGAGCTACCACATCGACCGGCTGCGCCAGGCGCCCCCGGGCTACTTCTTCGACGTGATCACCAACGGCTTCGGCGTGATGTACGACTACTCCGACCGCATCCCGGCGCAGGATCGCTGGGCCATCGCGGCGTACGTGCGCGTGCTGCATCAGTCGCAGAACGCCGCCGTGGGCGAGCTGTCCGCCGAAGAGCGCGCCAAGCTCGACGCCATCCCGACCTCCACCACGAACGGTCAATGAGCGCGCCGATGAACCCGCAACTCGCAGCCAAGCTCGGCAAGATCCAGAAGATCGGCCTGTTCCTCGGCGTCCTCGGCCTCGTCGGCGCCGGCATCGGATTCGCGCAGGACCGCGAGCAGTTCTACCGCTCGTGGCTGTTCGCGTTCTGGTTCCCGCTCGGCCTGTGCCTGGGCAGCCTCGGCTGGTCGATGATCCACCAGCTGACCGGCGGCTTCTGGGGCCTCGCCATCCGCCGCCAGCTCGAGGCGTCGATCCGCACGCTGCCGCTGATGGCGCTCTTGTTCGTGCCGATCCTCGTCGCGGCGTGGACGCACCCCGAGGCCGGGGGCGCCGCCGACCACTCCGGCGGGCACGCCTCGCACTACTCCGGGCACTTCTGGCTGTATCCGTGGACCGACACGGCGGCGGTGGCGGCGGACTCCCTGCTGACCCACAAGCAGCCCTACCTCAACATCGAGGCCTGGACCGGCCGCGCCATCCTGTACTTCGTCGTGTTCTTCGCGCTGGGCTTCGGCCTCGTCGCCGCGCAGAAGAAGCACGACGAGACCGGCGATCCGCGCTTCCTGCGCCGCGCCAAGGTCATCAGCGGCCCCGGCATCGTCCTGTACTTCCTGGCGATGACCTTCGCCGCCTTCGACTGGGCCATGTCGGCGGACCCCAAGTGGTTCTCCACCATGTACGGCGTGATCTTCATCGTCAGCCAGGGGCTGTCGGTGCTGGCGCTGGCGGTGCTGTTCACCTCGTGGGTGCGCGACTGCGAACCCTACAAGCAGTTCGCCAAGCCCAACCTGTTCCACGACCTCGGCACGCTGCTCTTCGCCGTGACCATGTTCTGGGCCTACGTGAGCTTCTCGCAGTTCCTGATCATCTGGTCGGGCAACATCGCGGAGGAGACGCCGTGGTACATGGTGCGCACCGACCACGGCTGGCAGTTCGTGGCGCTGTCGATGGCGTTCCTCGGCTTCTTCGTGCCGTGGTTCCTGCTGCTCATGCGCCGCATCAAGCGCGACGCGACGCTGGTCCCCAAGGTCGCCGTGCTGGTGCTCCTGATGCGCCACGTGGACATGTACTGGCAGATCACGCCGATGTACGAGCACAGCCTGCACCCGCACTGGCTGGACTTCGCGCTGCCCGTCGGCCTGACCGGCATCTGGCTGTGGGCCTTCGTCGGCCGCCTCAAGTCGCAGCCGGTGTCCACGCCGCGCCACGACGAGGCCATCCACGCCGCGCTGGCCGAGCAGCACTGATCCCGGGCGCGCCCGCACGGACGACCAAGAGCAAACGACCATGGCAAAGATGAAGTACGGAACGCACCCGGGCTACGAACCGACCGACGCGGCCTTCGCGCCGATCGTCAAGTTCGCCTTCTGGCTGTCGGTGTTCACCGCCGTCGCGCTGCTGTCCATGTACGGCCTCTTGATGGCGCTGAAGGAGGTTCCGCACGTCGAAGCGACGAGCGAGGCCCATCCGTTGACGCTGCAGGACTCGCCGTTCCCGCCCGGACCGCACCTCGAGTCGTTCCGCGGGATCATGTGGGACGACCACGGCCGCCTGATCGTCAAGGCCGGCCCCGACGGCAAGATCGACTACAAGGCCGCCAGCAACCAGTACGCGCAGAAGCCCTCGCTCGAGGAGTCCTCGCCGTTCAACAACTACATGTGGCCGAGCTTCGGCCCGGAGATGCAGGGCCACCTCGAGGGCTACGGCTGGGTCGACCGCCAGGCGGGCGTGGCCAACATCCCCGTCGATCGCGCGCAGGAGCTGGTCCTGAAGAAGGGCCTGCCCACCGCGACCAGGCCCAAGGAGTGACGTCGCGACGACGACGCCCTCGAACGCGAACATGAAGACGCCCACCACCACCATCGACGCGACGCGCAAGGCGCTGGCCACGGCCGCGCTGGCGGCGGCGGCGTGGCTGGGTTCGGGCGTCGAGGCGGCCGCGCAGGATCCCGCGCGCGCCACGCGCGACGCGCGCTTCGACCAGAGGCTGGACGCGCAGGTGCCGCTGGACGCGACGTTCAAGGACGAGTCCGGGCGCGACATCGCGCTCGGCGAGCTCTTCGGCCGCTCCGAGCGCCCCGTCGTGCTGACGATGGTCTACTACGAGTGCCCGATGCTCTGCACCCAGGTGCTGAACGGGTTCGTGAAGACCCTGCGCGTGCTGGGCATGGAGGTGGGCGAGGACTTCGACATCGTCACGGTGTCGATCGATCCCGGCGAGACCAGCGGGCTCGCCGCCGCCAAGAAGGAGGCCTACATCGCCGGCCTCGAGGGCGGCAAGGTCGCCGAGGGCTGGCGCTGGCTGGTCGGCCCGCAGTCCTCCATCGACGCCTTGGCCGATTCGGTGGGCTTCCGCTACTGGTACGACGCCGAGATCGACGAATACGCCCACGCCGGCGGCATCGTCGTGCTGACCCCCGAGGGTCGCGTCTCGCGCTACTTCTTCGACGTCGAGTTCGCCATGCGCGACCTGCGCCTGGCGCTGGTCGAGGCCTCGGCCGGCAAGATCGGCTCGCTCACCGACAAGGTGATGCTGCTCTGCTACCACTACGACCCGAAGACCGGGAAGTACGGCTTCGTCGTGACCAACGTCGTGCGCGGACTGGGCGGCCTGACCGTCCTCCTGCTCGTCGGCTTCGTGATCCTCCAGCTCCGGCGCGACCGCCAGGCGGCGCGCGTGGCGGCCTGACCCTGAACCAACCATGTGGAAGAACATCCCCCTGCTGCCCGAGTCGGCCTCGACCATCGCCGGAGAGTACGACCTCCTGTGGTGGTTCCTCGTCGGCCTGACGGTCGTCTTCACGGCGCTGATCTTCGTCGGCGTGCTGGTGCTGATCTCCGTCTACAGGAAGACCAAGGATTCGCCGCCGGCCACGCAGATCGAAGGCTCGATCCTGCTCGAGCTGGTCTGGACGGGCATCCCGCTGGTGATCGTCATCGGCATCTTCGCCTGGGGCACGGCGCTGTACATGCGCCATAGCAAGGTGCCCGAGAACCCGGTCGAGATGTACATCACCGGCAAGCAGTGGATGTGGAAGGGCCAGCACCCCAACGGCACGCGCGAGATCAACAACCTGCACGTGCCGGTCGGCCGCCCGATCCGCCTGACGATGACCTCCGAGGACGTGATCCACAGCTACTACCTGCCAGCGATGCGCGTGAAGCGCGACGTGGTGCCGGGACGCTACAGCCAGCTGTGGTTCGAGCCCACCAAGGTCGGCGAGTACCACATCTTCTGCGCCGAGTACTGCGGCACCAAGCACTCGCAGATGGTCGGCCGCATCACGGTGATGGAGCAGGACGAATACGAGCGCTGGCTCTCCGGGTCCACCGGCGAGGCCCCCGAGGTCGCGGGCAAGAACCTGTTCGAGTCGATGCGCTGCGCCAGCTGCCATCCGGTCGAGGACGGCCAGACCATGATCGGCGGCGCCCCGGCGCGCGGCCCCTCGATGGTCGGCCTGCACGGCCGCGAGGAGGAGCTGAAGGGCGGCGCCAAGGTGCTCGTCGACGACGCCTACATCCGCGAATCGATCCTCAACCCGATGGCCAAGATCGTGGCCGGCTACGAGCCGGTGATGCCGACCTACGCCGGCCAGCTCGGCGAAGAGCAGATCATCCAGCTGGCGCTGTACATCAAGTCGTTGAAGAAGAAGGACGGCAACTGAGATGGCCACCACGCACGCGGTCGCTCCCGCCGCAAACGGGGAGAAGGAGCCGAAGAGCTTCTGGTCCGACGGCTACGGCTGGAAGTCGTGGCTCCTCACTGTCGACCACAAGCGCATCGCCATCCTGTACCTGGTCTCGGTCGTCGCGTTCTTCATCATCGGCGCGACCTTCGCGGCCCTGATGCGCCTCGAGCTCGCCACGCCCAAGGGCGACGTGGTCGACAGCGAGACCTACAACAAGCTGTTCACGATGCACGGCGTCGTGATGATCTTCTTCTTCCTGGTGCCGTCGATCCCGGCCATCCTCGGCAACTTCCTGGTGCCGCTGATGATCGGGGCGCGCGACCTGGCGTTCCCGAAGATCAACCTGCTGAGCTGGTACATCTACGTCGTGGGCGGCGCGCTGACGCTCTTGGCGGCGGTCACGGGCGGCATCGACACGGGCTGGACCTTCTACACGCCCTACAGCTCGACCTACGCCAACGGCCAGGTCGCCCTGGCCGCCATCGCGGTGTTCATCACCGGCTTCAGCTCGATCCTCACGGGCCTGAACTTCCTGGTGACCATCCACAAGATGCGCGCGCCGGGCCTGACCTGGTTCCGGCTGCCGCTGTTCATCTGGGCGCAGTACGCCACCAGCCTGATCATGATCCTCGGCACGCCCGTGATCGCGACGACGGTCTTCCTCGTCGCCCTCGAGCGCGTGTTCCGCATCGGCATCTTCGACCCGGCCCTCGGCGGCGACCCGGTGCTGTTCCAGCACCTGTTCTGGTTCTACTCGCACCCGGCCGTGTACATCATGATCCTGCCCGGCATGGGCGTGATCTCGGACGTCATCGCCTGCTTCTCCAGGAAGCGCGTGTTCGGCTACAGCTTCGTGGCCTTCTCCTCGATGGCCATCGCCGTGCTGGGCTTCATGGTGTGGGGCCACCACATGTACACGACCGGCCAGTCGGCCTACGCCAGCATGGTGTTCTCCGTGCTGACGATGCTGGTGGCCGTGCCCTCCGCCGTGAAGGTCTTCAACTGGATGGCGACGCTCTACAAGGGCGAGATCCACCTGACGACGCCCATGCTCTACGCGCTGGGCTTCATCGGCCTGTTCACCATCGGCGGCCTGACCGGGTTGTTCCTCGGCATCATGTCGATCGACATCCACGTGCACGACACGTACTTCGTCGTGGCCCACTTCCACTACGTGATGGTGGGCGGCATGGTCATGGCGTTCCTCTCCGGCATCCACTTCTGGTGGCCGAAGATGTTCGGGCGCATGTACCCCGAGTGGTGGGGTCGCTTCGCCGCCATCAACATCTTCGTCGGGTTCAACCTGACCTTCCTGCCGCAGTTCGTGCTCGGCTTCATGGGCATGCCGCGGCGCTACCACTACTACCCCGAGGAGTTCGCGCAGCTGAACCTGCTGTCCTCGGCGGGCGCCGCGCTCATGGGCGCCGGCTACCTGATCATCTTCGTCTACATGCTGTGGTCGGTGAAGTTCGGCCTGAAGGTCGGCGCGAACCCGTGGAAGGCCACGGGCCTCGAGTGGAAGATCCAGTCGCCGCCCACCACCCACAACTTCGAATCCATCCCCGTCGTGGATGAAGAGGCCTACGACTACGGTCGCGGCCACGCCAAGCACGGCAAGGAGGCCTCCGTTGTCCGCTGACCACTCGCACGCGATGCCGCCCGGGGTCCTCCCGCCGGTCTCGCACCACTTCGAAGACCTGGCCCAGCAGGAGGAATCCGAGAAGCTGGGCATGTGGGCCTTCCTGGTCACCGAAGTCATGTTCTTCGGCGCCCTGTTCACGGCCTACACGGTCTACAGGAACCTGTACCCCGAGGCGTTCATGCTCGCGAGCTCCAGCCTGGACTGGAAGCTCGGCGGCCTGAACACGCTGGTGCTGATCGTCAGCTCGCTGACGATGGCGCTGGCGATCCGCGGCGCGCAGACCTCCAACCGCAAGGTCATGCTGGGCAACCTGGTCCTGACCATGGTCTTCGGCGCGACCTTCCTCGTGGTCAAGTACTTCGAGTACGCGCACAAGTACCACGTCAACCTGATGCCGGGACCGACCTTCGACGTGGCCGCCTTCGGCGAGCACGGCCCGCAGGCGCGCATCTTCTTCTCGATCTACTTCGCCATGACCGGCCTGCACGCCTTCCACATGGTCGTCGGCCTGATCCTGATGGCCTGGATCTACAAGAAGGCCGCCGCCGGCCACTACACGCCGATGCGCTACGTGGGGATCGAGAACGCCGGCCTGTACTGGCACTTCGTCGACCTCGTGTGGATCTTCCTCTTCCCGATGCTCTACCTGCTGGGCGCCCACACGAGCGGGCTCGCCGGAGGACACTGAGATGGCCCACGACCACACGCCCGCCTCGGGCGGCCACGGCGAGCACGCCGGCGGCCACCACGTCATGCCCCTGTCCGTCTACTGGGGCGTCTTCCTCGCCCTCGTCGTCGGCACCATCGTCACGGTGTGGAGCGCCACGATCGACCTCGGCGCGCTCAACGTGATCGTCGCCCTGGTCATCGCCAGCGCCAAGGCGCTGCTCGTCGTGCTGTACTTCATGCACGTCAAGTACGCCTCGAAGCTGACTTGGCTGTTCGTGGCCTCGGGCTTCTTCTGGCTGCTGATCATGCTCGTCATCACGATGAACGACTACATCAGCCGCGGCTGGCTGCAGTGACGGCGCGCGGGCCCGGCGCGGCCCGCAGGCAGCCGGACGATCCGGTGCGCGAGTTCGAGGAGGCGGTGCATCCACCGCCTCCTCGCTTCGCGTATAAGGGGATCCGGCCATCCCGTGGCCGCATCACCTTCCATGCCCTCGGCCTCCTTGCTGCAGCCCGCCCAATGGCAGGCGCTGGTCGTCGGGACCGCGCTCGCCGCGGCCGCGATGCTGGTGCTGTGGCTGCGCCAACTGCGCACCAAGGACGCCACCGCGGTCGACATCGCGTGGGCGGCGAACCTCGCGGGGCTGGCGATCCTGTACGCGGTCCTGTCGGAGGCGCCGGCCGGAGGGCGCTGGCTCGTCGCGCTGTGCGGCGGCGCGTGGGGCCTGCGCCTGGCTTGGCACCTGTGGCGCCATCGCGTCGGCAAGGGCGAGGACGGCCGCTACGCCGCGCTGCGCGCCTCGTGGGGCGAGTCGGCGCACTCGAAGTTCCTCGTGTTCTTCCTGGCGCAGGCGCTGCTCGACGCGCTGCTGTCGCTGCCGTTCCTGCTGGCGGCCTTCCACGCGGGCGCGAC
>JBEBCR010000387.1:0-7096 GCA_041157565.1 Planctomycetota bacterium
GACAGCGGCCCGATCGTCGTCGGCAAGGTCTTCAAGACAAGGACCAACGCGGATGGCTCGATCGGCATCGAGAATCCCGAAGACTTGACCGCGAATGCCGGCAGCAACTGACTCCTCGTCATCGCGTCCTTGACCCGGATGTGCATTCCGCATCCGGGCCTGGCGGATGGAGCTCGGCATTCTTCCACGTCTCCGCGATCGTTCGCGGGCCTGGCTGCGCCATGCTTCTCTGTCTTCGCGGCGCATGCCACGCCATCAAGAATAAGAGGCTCGGCGTGTCATCCACGCCGAGCCCCGCACTAGCGCCGCGACTCTCTCTCCGTCAGGGCGTAGTGTCTCCAAGCGGGCCTTGCGCCACGAGGTCGCCGTTCTGCTGCGAGCCCTGGTGGAAGGGCAGGTCGCAGGTGGCGTTCGAGGGGCCCGTGCGTTCGATGTAGGCGGCGAGGATCGCGGGGTCGGCGATCGACGCGGCGGTGGACCACGCGATGCGGCCGTCGAGGCGGAACCAGCCCGACTCGACGTGCGGCGCGCCGACGATCTCGCCGAGCGCGTGGTTGGTGGTCTCGAGGAAGTACTGCGAGAAGGCGGGCGAGACGTCGAGCAGCCTGCGCCGCGTCCAGCAGCGGAAGCTCGTCTGCGCCGAGAAGACCTCCTCGTTGTCGTTGTGGAGCAGGATGTCGACGAGCGCGTCGAAGTCCGTGCCGCCCGACAGGTTGAGCAGCACGAGTTCGCCTTCGCGTTCGGTGAAGGACAGCGGCGTGCCGCCCGCGTCGATCTGCCCGAGGAAGCGCGGGACGAAGAGCTCGTCGGGCGCGCAGCCGTACTCGCGCCCGTCGAGATCGCGCAGCAGGTCGCCGTCGAGGTCCGTCGGCGCTCCATCCGCCGGCGTCGCCTTGAAGGCCCAGGGTCCGACTCCGAACGACACGACCGCCGCGCCGTCGATCGCCAAGAGGTCGCCAACGAGGTGGTCGTGCGCGATGGCGACGCCGGTCACGGGGGACTTGGCGAAGCAGTACAGGTAGCCCGAGCCCGCGTCCGGCGCGTGCGCGCGCGTCGCCACGGTCAACGTGTCGTTGGGCGTCAGGACGTGCGTGCGGTTGAACTCGAGGCACGAGAGCGGCGTCCCATCGACGCCTTCGCGCGCGATGTAGACGTACTCGACGGCGATGGGCGTCGTCGGGCTCGTGTTCGTCACCGTGGCGAGCGTGGTGCGCCCCGGCAGGTTGTCGTAGAAGGGGAACACGAGCAGGCTCCCCGGAGTGCGGTCGGGTACCACGCATTCGGACGGGCCGGGCGGACGGGCCGCGCCCTGGATCGTCAGGTCGAACAGCACCGGCGTGATGGTCGAGTTCGCCGGACGCGCGAAGCGCGCGCGCACTTCGACGAAGCGCCCTTGGACGCCGGAGAGGCTCGCTCCGCTCGTCGCCGCGACGAAGGGCGCGCCGCCCAAGGTCGCGCCGTCGTCGCCGACGCGGAACTCGACGAGGAGGCTCGTGCCGGCCGGCGTCGCGGCGGTCCACGCGATCGACTCGTACGGGTTGGCGGCGATGGTGGAGTCGTAGACCACGCTCCATTCGCCGTTCTGCTGCTGCAGGAGGCGCGAGCTCAAGCCCGTCATGTCGGCGTAGTTGTAGGGCACCGCGCCCGCGCCGAGCGCCACGGTCAGGTCGACCGCGTTGGTGGCCGGGTCGATGCGCTTCAGCGTGTCGCTGTTCGTGCAGGCGACCCACACCTTGCCTTGGCCGTCGATGGCGACGCCGCGCGGCGAGGCGCCATCGGCGCCCAGCGCGATGGTCGCGCAGGCCGTGCCGTCGGGCCGCAGGCGCGACACGGCGCTGGCGCCCGAGGCGGGCACCCAGGCGTTGAGGTCCGCCGGCGTGATGGCGATCGAGCGGTTCAGCGTGCCGCTGCAGGTGGCCGCGGGGAAGCCCGGCAGGATCGCGCCGGAGCCCGAGAGCTTGAGCACCTGCTGCTGCAGGATGCGCGTGACCCAGATCGCGCCGTCGGCGCCGAGGCCCAAGCCGTGGTTCGCGCCGGTCGTGATGCAGGTGGAGACGCCCGAAGCGATGTCGTGGCGCAGGACCGTCGTCGATCCCTCGCCGCCGCTCGACCACAGGATGTTGTTGGCGTCGACCACGCCGCCGTGGCCGCCGCAGGGCGGCGCGAAGGTCGACAGCACCGCGCCGGTCTGGCCGTCGAGCTTGTTGAAGAGCTGCGTCGTGCCGGGGAAGCCGCCGACCCACACGTCGTCGTTGGCGTCGACCGACACGTGGCGGATGTTGATGGCGGGCGTGCGCTGGTAGACGACGATGCACTCGTCGAGCGCGTCCTCGACCAGGGCGGTCGTGCCGCCGGCGCCGTCGGTGACGTCCGGCCACGCCAGCACGTCGCCGAGCCCGCGCGACGTGCGGATCAAGCCGTCGCCGTCGCGGTCGACGCAGGTGTTGTAGAGGAAGGGGCCCTTGAGGTACTCGCCGGCCGCGTCGGGCTGTCCAGCCGCACTGACACGCGTCCCGCCCAGCACCACGCCGATCTTGACCACCGAGCCCGCGACGCCGCCGCGCAGGCTCGACGCTTCGCCACGGTTGCCGACCCAGACGTTGCCGCGCGAGTCGACGCTGGTGCGCGAGGGGTTGCGACCCAAGCCGTCGGGGGAGGTGGCGTACTCGCCGAGGATGGCGCCCGTCACGGCGTCCACGCGGATCAAGGTGCCGCGGCCCGAAGCCGCCACTTGGACCAAGGGCAGGGGACCCGGTTGGCCCAGCGCGTTCAACTGCAATTGGTCGGGGACCGCGGTCGCCGTCGTGTTCAGGCCCACGCCCTCCGCGAAGTCGGCGGTGGTCGTGTAGGTCTTCGTCGTCTGCGCGCGCGCTGCGACGGCGAAGTTGGCGGCGAGGCCCATGCAAAGGGCCGCCGCACGGAGGGTGCGGTTCATGTTGCGGTACTCGTGGCTTTGGAGAGACGAGCGACGCGTCCCATTGCGGGAGGACGCGCGGCCAGTGGAGATGCCGTGATTGAAACTTCCTAAATCGGGCCCGTCAATACAGGAAATCCCAATGCTGGGCGCGCCGCGCGCGCTTGCCTCGCCAAGCGCCGCGCACCAAGGCCTTTGCGCTCGCTCGGCCTGCGCAGCCTGCCGCCTCGGTCCCGAGCCCGCGCGTCGCTCCTATATCCTAGGACCCGCATGTCCCGGAGCAGCGAGAGCCCTGCAGCACCCGATCCGGCGCGGCGCCAAGCGCTGGTCACCGGCGCGGGTGGCGGCATCGGCCGCGCCATCGCCCTCGAGCTGGCGCGCGCCGGCGGATTGGTGGTGGCGTTGGGGCGCCAGGCGGAGAAGCTCGCCGAGACGAGGCGCCTGGTGCTCGAGGCGGGCGGGCGCTGCGAAGTGGTCGTGGCGGACCTGCGCGGCGACGACTGGCGCGCGCCCGTCGCCCGGCTGGCGCCCGAGCTCGACACGCTCGTGCACAACGCGACGTCGTTCCCGGCCTACGGCAACCTCGAGGATGTGCCGCGCGAGCAGTTCGACGAAGTCCACGCCACGGTGGTCGGCGGCCCGGCGCGCATGTGCGCGCATTGCCTGCCTGCGCTGCGCGCGCGGCGCTTCGGCCGCATCGTCTTCGTGGGATCCATCGCCGGCACCAACGGCGCGCGGCGTCAGGCGGCCTACGCGTCGGCCAAGGCCGCGTTGCACGGACTCGTGCGTTCGCTGGCGCTCGAGACGGCGCGCGACGGCATCACGGTCAACCTCGTCGAGCCTGGCCTGGTCCTGACCGAGCGCGTGCTCGAGGCCATTCCCGAGTCGACCCGCGCGGCGCTCGTCGCCAGCACGCCGATGGGCCGCCCTGCGCGGGCCGAGGAGGTCGCGGCCGCCGTGGGCTTCCTGGCTTCGGAGCGCGCCTCCTACGTCACCGGCGCGACCCTGCCGGTCACCGGGGGCCTTGGGCTGGGCCTGTTCCCCGCCCAAGGGCCTTGAGCGGGGGAGGCCCCCCCCTCGGAAGGGCCGCGACGCGGCCGACATGGAAGGAAGTTGCACGATCCGCGCGGCTCGCGGGACGGGCGCCCTCCAGTCTCCGGCAGGTTTGGAGTCGCCCATATAGACTTGGAGGCATGGTCCGCAAGCACCTGCGCCACGTCCTCGCCGTCCTCGTCGCAGCCCTCGCCGTCCTCGCGCCCTCCTCCGCCGCGCAGGTCCCCGAGCTGCGCGCCTGTTGGCTGACCCACTACAGCTACGTGGGCAAGACCGAGCCGCAGCTGCGCGCCATCGCGCAGAACATCAAGGCCGGCAACATGAACATGGTCTACGTCGGCATGTACTCCGGCCAACAAACCATGTGGCCGAGCAAGGCCTACCAGGCCGCCGGCGGCACGTGGGTGTCGAACACGGTCGATTGGGCGCGCGACATGTGCCGCATCATGCGCGAGGAGGGACTGCTCGTCGGCGCGTGGTTCGAGTACGGCATGGCCGTCGGCTACTCGACCCACCCGATCGCGGTGGCGCATCCCGACTGGCTGGCGCGCGACGCGACCGGCGACGCCATCACCGGCGAGAACGGCGGCTTCGTGTTCCTGTCGCCGGCCTCGCAACCGGCGATGGACATGCTGGACGGCATGGTCAAGGAGTTGGCGGAGAACTACGACTTCGACGACATCCAGGTCGATCGCATCCGCTGGGGCAGGAAGAGCACGGGCCGCGAGTACGGCTACGAGGCGCCGTGCGTCGCCGCGTACCAGGCGCAGTACGGCACCACGCCGCCCAGCAACGTGAACAACACCCAGTGGGTGAACTTCCGCGAGGGCCTGGTCAACGCGGCCATGCAGCGCTTCTACAACACGATCAAGGCGGCCAACCCGACGATCGTGGTGTCGAGCGCGCCGGTGGGGTCGTACGGCATCACGCAGCACATGCAGCGCTGGGCGACGTGGCTCTCGGGCGGCTACATCGACCTCGTGATGCCGCAGATGTACATGACCTCGCTCGCGTCCTTCCAGACGGAGTTCAACACCTGCCGCACGCAGGCGGGGACCAACGTCGCCAAGCTGGCGGTCGGCTACCGCGCGCAGGAGGACAACGACTGGTCCCTGGTGCGCAGCCAGATGAACTACGCCCGCGGCCAAGGCGTGCCGCACGGCTGCCTGTGGGTCTACCACCAGTACACGACGCAGATCGCCATCCAGGACGAGATCTCCAACCTGCCGCTCGCCGGCAATCCGTGGGCCGTCGCGGCCTACAATCCCTTCGACAACGATCGCTCGGTGCAGCGCGTGGCGGACAACTCCGACGGCGCGACCATCTACTCGGAACTGGGCACGTGGAGCAGCTCGGCGCAGGCCGACTTCCACCGCTTCAACTCGCGCGTGGCGCAAGGCGGGGCGACGGCCATCGCCAGCTTCGCCACCAGCATCCCCCGATCGGGCTCGTACGACGTCTACGCGTGGTGGACGGCGTCCTCGAACCGCGCCTCGGCCGCGCCCTACCGCGTGGTCCACGATGGCGGCTCGACGGTGGTGGCGGCGGACCAGCGCGCCAATGGCGGACGCTGGAACAGGCTGGGCCGGTTCATCTTCCGCGAAGGCTCCAACGCCGTGCGCGTGGAGCTCTCCACGAACGGCGTGGGCGGCGCCGAGTACGTCTCCGCCGACGCCATCAAGCTCGTGCACGTGGCCAACGGCGAGAACGAATGCGTCGGCGCGGTGAACTCCACCGGCCGCGGCGCCTTGGCTGGCCATGCGGGATCGACGAGCATCGCGGCCAACGACCTCGTGCTCATGGCGAGCGGCCTGCCGCCCAACGGCGTCGGCTTGTTCTTCTACGGCAGCACCGCGTCGCAGACGCCCTTTGGCGACGGCTTCCGCTGCGTGGGGGGCTCGATCTCGCGCCTCGGTCCGCCGCAGCAAGCCAGCGCGACGGGCGCCACCACGCGCGTGGTGAACTACCTCGCTCCGCCGGCGAACTCCGGCGCGGGGCTGATCGGCGCAGGCACCACGCGCAGGTTCCAGTACTGGTACCGCAACGTGGGCGGCCCGGGCGGCACGGGCTTCAACCTCAGCGACGCGCTGGTGCTCGACTTCAAGCCTTGATTCCCGGGCGCGAGGCCACGAGTTCGCGCCGGCAAGTTCGCGGCTTCGAGGCTTCGACGGCGACTTCGGCGGGGTCTGTCAAATCGCCTTGACGGACGCCGGCTCCACGGCCGCCCCGCACCCCGACAGCAGCTCGCCCAGCCAGCGGGCCGCGCCTTCCGCGCGGCCGGGCAAGGCGTTCGTGCCCCACACGATGGCGAGCGCGCGCCGCGTGTCGTCCGTGGTCTTCGTGCGCTGCGCGTCCTTGACGGCGTTGGCGCACGGGCCTTGCGCGTCGCGCAGGCACAAGAGGCCCTCCAGGTCGATCACCTGCCCGGACGCGTTGAACGGGTAGCTGGCGCCCTGGGGCGCGATGGCGACCTCCAAGGCGCCTTCGACCCGGTCGAGGTCGACGACGCTGATGGGCAGCCCGCTGTGCAGGGACGCGGCGTTGCCCGCGTCGACCAGCGCGTTGATGCGCGGCAAGCCGGCTTCGGCGGCCGCCTGCCCCAGGTACTCGCTCGAGGGCTTGCCGCGGCCCGTGGGCTTGTAGCCGCCCTGCCGCAGCAGGTCGCGCACCGCCTTCTTGACCTCGTCGTCGGTTGCGAAGGGAGCCTTGGCGCCGGGCAGCATGGCCTCCCGAAGTCCTTCCGAGGGAACGACCTGCGACAGCGGCTTGTCCAACAGGATGGACAAGCAGGCGACCTCGAGCAGGGGATGGGGATGCACGGCGACGGAGGTCATGGGCGCAGTCTAGCGCGCCGCCGCGCGGCCTCGAACGCGCCGCGCGGGCACGAGGCCGGCATCGGCGCAGGGAAATCCCTTCCGAGCCGGGCCTTGCGACCTTGCAGCCATGGCCCAAGTCGCCGCTGGGCTCGCGTGGCGGGAATCGGCAGTTCGGGTTAGCCTTGTTCGGAGAGCCCGCGGCTCCGATCGCGGCGCGGCTCGGCCCACCTCCCTCCACACCCTCCGATGAAGCAGCTCCACATCCTCGCCACCTCCGCAGTCCTCGCATCGGTCGCCGGCGCCCAGATCACGC
>JBEBCR010000388.1:0-5914 GCA_041157565.1 Planctomycetota bacterium
CCTCAACCCGCGCAACACGTGGGCGGACAAGGCGGCCTACGACGTGGCGGCGACCAAGCTGCGCGACCTGTTCCGCGAGAACTTCGCCAAGAAGAACTTCGCGGCGCTGGGCATCGAGCCCGCCATGTGAGCCGCGACGGCTTCCGGCCGTCGAACATCGGCCGCGGTCCAGATGGGCCGCGGCCGTTCTCTTTTCCGCGCCATCGACTACGATCTGCCAGCCATGACCGACGCCAAGACGCACTACCTCGAGGGCCTCAAGCACTTCGGGCAGAACCGCCACGAGGAGGCGATCGCTTGCTACGAGCGCGCGCTGGCGGAGAAGCCGGGCTGGACCGACGTGCTGAACGCCAAGGCCACGGCGCAGAGCAAGCTCGGCCGGCACGAGGACGCCGTGGCGACGATCCACGAGGCGATCGCGGTCAACCCCGACGACGCGTTCTTCTACACGAGCCTCAGCATCTTCCTGCAGCGCATGGGCAAGATCCCCGAGGCCGAGTCGGCCGCGGCCAAGGCGCGCATGATCAACTGGAAGGAAGAGTTGAAGACGAATCCGAACGCGCCGCCGCCCGAGGGCGGGTTCAAGGTCATCCAGTGACGCGCCGCCGGCGCGAGCCGAACGACGGCGGGCGGAACGTAGCCGGGCGGAACGAAGCCCGGTGAAACGAAGCCCGGTGAAACGAAGCAGGGAGCCGATCGGCTCCCTGTTCGCGTTGTGGGCTCGCGTTGCTGGGCTCGCGTTGTTGGGCTCGCGTTGTTGAGCTGGCGTCGCGGACCTCTGGGCGCCGCGAGCGCTCGCGCGGCTCAGTCCTCGTCCTGGTCGTCCATGCCGAGCTGCTTGCGCCCTTCCGGAGAGATGCGGTGCGGCGTCCACATGGGATCCCACACGATCTGGATCTCGGTGCCCGAGATGCCCGGCAGCGTGTTGATGCGCCGCTTCATCGTCTCGGGGATCGTGCGCGCCTCGGGGCAGGACTGCGAGGTCAGCGTCATGACGACCTGGCACACGCCGCCATCGAGGACCTTCACGTCGTAGATCAGGCCCAGGTCGACGATGTTGACCGGGATCTCGGGGTCGTAGACCTGCCGCAGTTCGGACATCACCTGCTCTTGCAGGCCGCCCATCGCTTCGCTTTGCGTCGTCATGTGCTTTGGATCGCCTTCGGGAGATCGAAGGCTAGCACACTCGCAGGTCTTCTGAAGCATCAATCTCCCGTGCACGGCAGCTTGGCTTGGGCCAATCGTGCAGACCGTGCAGCCGGCCACTCGCGCCAGGGGACGGCCGGGAACGCCGCGTCGCGTCCTTCAGCGCGCGCGCTGCGCCGCCTCGCGCACCTCGAGCAAGTCGTCGGGCAAGGGGCACTCGACGGACACGACCTCGGCGGTGCGCGGGTGGGGGAACTGCACGTGCCAGGCGTGCAGCGCGACGCGTCGGCTCTTGATGTGGACCTTGCCATCGCGGCCGAAGGCGTACTTGCGCTCGCCGACCAACGGGTGGCCCGCGTGCGCGAAGTGCAGGCGGATCTGGTTGCGCCTTCCGGTGACGAGGTCGACCTCCAACTCGGTGGCGTGCGCGTGGCCGGACAACACGGTCCAGCGCGTCTCGCTCGCCTTGCCCACGGCGGAGATGCGCGCGTTCGGCCCATCCTCGAGGATCGGCCACTTGTAGACGCCGCTGGCGCGTTGGAACCGCCCCTGCGCCATGGCCCAGTAGGTCTTCTTGACCGCGTGCGCGCGGAACAGCGCCTCCAACTGGTCGCGCGTCGAGGCGTCGCGCGCGAACACGACCGCGCCCGACACTTCGCGGTCGAGCCGGTGCACGGCGATCGCCGGCAAGCCTTGCCGCGCCAACGCCGCCACGAGATCGTCGCCCTGTGCGTTGGGAGTCGGCACGGACAACAAGCCCGCGGGCTTGTCGACCACGAGCACATGCTCGTCCTGGTGCAGCACATCGATGGCGCGCGTCACGGCGAAGCAGCGTACTCGACTTTCGCCGCGCGCCCCACACGGACACCCGCGCCCGCCATCCTCCATCGCTTGGCCACCCGAGGCCGCCGCGCGACGAGCTGTGTTCGCTCGCCGGCTCGTCGGCTGATGGCGCGAGAGGGTCGGGCGTCGACTTCCGGGCTGCCGTCAAGGGCGCGTCCTGGCGCGGCGTCGGCGCCTTGGAGCGGCCCTCGAGGGCTGGCGCCGGCGGAGGGAACTCCGCTGGCTAGACTCACGAAGCCGACCCGCGCCTCGCCTCCCCCCCCTGGGCCGACAGCCATGCCGCATTCCACGCCTCCGCCGGATCCGAACAACCAGACTCGGCGCCTTTCCCTCGCCAAGGAGCTGTACGCCGGCTACCTGGAACAGCGCGAGAGTCCCGGCGGGCTCGACTTCGAAGCGTGGTGCGCCAAGCATGCCGACGAGGCGCAGTCGCTGCGCCAGCTGCATGGCCTGTACGCGGAGTGGCGCGCCTTGCTGGAGCCCAGCGGCTCCAGGTTGGCGGAGGACCTCAAGCAGCGCTATGGCGACGTGGATCCGGGAGTGTCGCTCGAAGGCCGATCGAGCGACATGGAGTCCTCGCCATCCAGCGAGCTGGTGCGCAGGCTGCGGGCGCACGCCCCGCGCAACACGCGCTACAAGCTGCTCGGGGAGATCGGCCGCGGAGGGATGGGCGCCGTCATCCGCGTGTGGGACGAGGACCTGCGGCGCATGCTGGCGATGAAGGTCGTGCTCGGCAAGGAGGACTCCTCCGCCAAGGGCGCCACGCCGCCGGTCGACTCGCGCACCCTCGGGCGCTTCCTGGAGGAGGCGCAGATCACCGGGCAGCTCGACCACCCGGGCATCGTGCCGGTGCACGAGCTGGGACTCGCCTCCGATGGGCAGGTGTACTTCACGATGCGCCTCGTGAGGGGCGAGGACTTGAAGAAGATCTACGGCCATGTCGAAGGCGGCCACGACGGGTGGAGCACGACGCGCGCGCTGGGCGTGATGCTGAAGGTGTGCGAGGCGATGGCCTACGCGCACAGCAAGGGCGTGATCCATCGCGACCTCAAGCCGGCCAACATCATGGTCGGACGGTATGGCGAGGTGTACGTCATGGATTGGGGCATGGCGCGGGTGTCCGGGACGAAGGACCTCCACGACCTGCGCCTCGGCGACATGGCGTCCTCCTCGCAGTCGGTGCGCACCGAGCGGCGCGACGAACGCGTCGACGCGCCGGACAGCCCGTTGATCACGCGGGACGGCGACGTGATGGGCACGCCCGCGTACATGCCGCCGGAGCAGGCGCGCGGCGAGATCGCCAACCTCGGGCCGCACTCGGACGTGTACGCGGTGGGGGCGATGCTGTACCACCTGCTGCTCGTCAAGCACATCGAGGTGCCCTACGTCGCCAAGAGCGCGCGGATGTCGCAGCACCGGCTGCTCATGCTGGCGCAGGAGGGTCCGCCGACCCCGATCGCGCAGCTGGACAAGTCCGTTCCCGCGCCGCTGGTCGCGATCGTCGAGAAGGCGATGCAGCGCGACATCGCGCGGCGCTACCGCGACATGGAGGAGCTGGCCGCCGACCTGCGCGCGTACGTCGAGGGTCGCGTGGTCAAGGCCCACGAGACGGGAACGTGGGCCGAGACTCGCCAATGGGTCAAGCGCAACAAGCCGCTGACTGGCGCGCTCGCCGCCGCCGTGCTGGCGCTGGCTGGCGGCGCGGTGCTGGCGCTGGCCCAGGCGCGCGAGGCGCGGCAGGAACGCAACCGCGCCAACGACAACGCGCTCCTCGCCGAAGAGCGCGCGCGCGAAGCGCAGGCGGAGCGCGACCGCGCCAACCAGAACGCGTCGCGCGCGGAGGAGGAGGAGACGGCCGCCAAGCGCAACCTCGCGCTCGCCGAGCGCAACGCCGCGGAGGCGCGCGCCGCGCGCGACGAGGCGGCGCAGCGCGCGAACGACGTGCTCTCGCTGTCGACGCAGAAGGACCACGACGAGCTGGTCGCGCAAGCGGCCTCGCTGTGGCCGGCGAGCGACGCCATGGCTCCGCGCCTCGAGGAGTGGCTGCGGAAGGCGCGCGAGCTCGTCCAGGGGCGTCCCGCCGACGAGGCTCGCGGTTCGGCCAGGCGCCCGAGCCTCGTCGAGCACAAGGCGAAGCTCGAAGAGCTGAGGCGCGAAGCGCTGCCCTTGGCTCCCGAGCAGGCGCGCGTCGATCGCGAGTCGCATCCGCGCCTCGCGGAGCTCCGGGCCAAGTCGGCCGAGCTGCAGTGGCGCTCGCGCATGCTGGGCGACGAAGCCTGGCCCGACGCGGGCGCGGCGCAGGCGGAGTTGGCGTCGATGCGGCTCCCCTCCAAGTCGGAGGAGCTGCGGGCCATGGCGTGGAAGATCGTCGACCCGCGACAACCGATCCGCGGGCAGGAGGCCCGCGCGCTGCTGCTCGCCCAACGCGCCATCGCGGCGGCCGGCCCGGCGGAGATCTCGGGCCCGCACGCCGCCCATGCCTGGGCGCTGTTCCAGAACGGACGCCTGGATGCGGCGCTCTCCGAGAAGCAACTCGCGCTGGCGGCGCCCAACGGCGCGCGCATGGCCGCCTTCCTGCGCGACCTCGACGCCGCGGTGGATCTCTGGCGTGGCGACGAGCTCGCCAAGCGCCGCGAGGAGCGCGACGCGTTGGCGGCGGAGGTCGCGTCCATCGCGCGCGCGGTCGATGCGCGTCGCACCTTCCTGTACGCCGATCCGCAGCGCGCCTGGTGGGACATGCGGTTGCGCGAACTCGTCGCCGATCTCGAGGCGCTGCAGGACGAGCAGTCGGGGCTGATGGGACACGCGGTGGCGCCCGGCTTCTTCTGGGGCGTGCAGAAGCGCCACGAGCACGCCAAGTCGGTGCGCGAGCGGACGATCGCCGGCCCCGAGGCCAGGCGTCGCTGGGACGAGGCCATCGCCGCCATCGCCAAGAGCGAGCGCTACAAGGACACGGCGTTCCCCGGCGGGGGCTTGCTGGCGCCGCAGGAGGGCTTGCTGCCCTTGGGTCCCGATCCCCGCTCCGGCTTGTGGGAGTTCTGGCACGTGCAGTCGGGCGACGAGCCTCCGCGCGGCGAGGGAGGCGAGTTCGAGCGCCTCCCTGGCGGCGCGCACAAGCTGGTCGAGGATGGGGCGCGCGGCACCGGCATCGTCCTCGTCCTGATCCCCGGCGGCAGCTTCTGGATGGGCGCGCAGGCAAGCGATCCCAAGGCCCCCAACCACGATCCCTACGCCAGCGATTCCGAGAAGCCCGTGCATCGCGCGACGGTTGGACCGTGCTTCTTGTCCAAGTACGAGATGACGCAGGGCCAGTGGGCGCGCTTCGTGGGCGTGAACCCGAGCCGCTACCAATTCGGCTTCACGGGGACGGTGGCCCACACGAACCCCGTCGAGCAGGTGGACTGGTCGACGTGCATGGCGGCGATGCGGGCGCTCGACTTGGAGCTGCCCACCGAAGCGCAGTGGGAGCACGCTTGCCGCGCCGGAACGAACAGCCCGTGGTGGTCCGGCGACGCCAAGGAAGCGCTCGTCGGCCAGATGAACTTGGCCGACAAGAGCTTCGCGTCCATCGGCGGCCCGGCAGCGGAGACGGGTTGGTGGTCCGAGTTCGACGATGGCCACGGCGTGCACGCGTCCGCGGGCTCCTTTCCGCCCAATCCCTTCGGCTTGCACGAGATCGCCGGGAACGCGTGGGAGTGGTGCTACGATGCGATGGCGGCGTACTCCGCCGAGGACGCGGTCGACCCGCGCGTCGACGCCGAACATCCCACTCCGCGCATTGTGCGAGGCGGCGCCTTCAGCCTCGCCGCCAGCTACGCGCGCAGCTCGTATCGCCACAACCGCGTGCCGACCGCCATGGGCGTGAACATCGGCCTGCGCCCCGCGCGGGCGGTGCGACCGGCCATCGACTGAGCCAAGGCGCATG
>JBEBCR010000389.1:0-7599 GCA_041157565.1 Planctomycetota bacterium
GCCGCGCCGGCGAGGCCGAGGACGATGTGCGGCGCCTTCTCGAGGAGTCGCGCGCGCCAACCCATGCCGCGTCGCAGGAGCGCCTCGTCCAGCGCCAGCAGCACGACCCACAGCGTCATGCCCCACGCCTTCGCCAAGAGCGAGATGGCGAGCAGCGCGATGCTGGCGAACCACAAGCCGCGCGAGCGCAGCTTCGCCGAGCCGGGCTCGACGCAGGCGAGCCAGGCCAAGATGGACAGCAGCAGGAAGAAGGCCGCCAGCAGGTCGCGGCGCTCGGTGACCCAGGCCACGGACTCCACGCGCAAGGGGTGCAGGGCGAAGGCCGCGGCCGCCAAGAGCGCCGCGCCCCACAGGCGCCAAGGAGCCTCGGAGAGCGACGGACGAGCCAGCGCCAGCACGCGGGCCGACAACAGCAGCACGAGCAGCGCGTTCGCCGCGTGCAGCAGCACGTTCGTCTCGTGGTAGGCGCGTGGATCCAGTCCGCCCTGCGCGTGGTCGAGGGCGAAGCTCAACCAGGCCAGCGGCTGCCAGTGGCCCATGTGGCGCGTGGCGAAGGCCCACTCGAGGGTGCGCGCGTCGAGGCCGCGGAACTCCTCGTTGAGCACGATCGTCTGGTCGTCGTCGAAGGAGACGAAGCCGGCGTCCAGCGCCGGGGCGAAGGCCCCGAGCGTCGCGCCGAGGAGCAGCGCCGCCGCCAGCGCCGCCGCGAGGAGCGAGGAGCGCGTCGTGTTCACGCGCCTTCGCCCGCCTTGCGTCGCGCGCCCTTCGTCCTGCCCGCCTTGGCGGCGCCGGCGCGTTCGCGCGCCGGAGAGAGCCACAAGGGCTCGAGCGCCGCCCGTCGACGCGCGAAGTCGGCCAGCGTGTAGCCGTCGAGCACGCGCAGGAACGCGTCGCGCGCCTCCGCCAAGGCGCCCTTGAAGCCGCAGGCGGGCGCGATGGGGCAGCTGTTGCGCCCGCGATCGAAGCACTCGGCGAGGTCGAAGTCGGGTTCGACGCGCCGCACGACGGCGCCTACGACGATCTGGCCGGGGTCCTTCTTCAGGCGCAGGCCGCCGTTGCGTCCGCGCACGGCCTCGACGTAGCCGAGGTGCGCCAAGGTCGAGCCGACCTTGACGAGGTGGTGGCGCGAGACCCCGTAGGCCTCGGCCATCTCGCCGGCGTCGACGAGGCGGCCCTGGTGCGCGGCGAGGTGGATCAGGATCCGCAGCGAATAGTCGGCGTGGAGCGTCAGTTGCATGGGGGGGCGCGGCGTCGTGCGCCGGACGGCTCGAGGCTAGCAAGCCACGCGCGGCCTGCCGCAGGCAAAAGTGGTATCAGGAATACCACTTTATCAAGGGACTGGCGTGCTCGTCGCCCGCGACCCGTCCGCGCGGCTAGCCCTTGGGCTGGACCGCGCCCTTGGCGCGGCGGCAGCGGTCGGAGCAGTACTTCACCTGGTCCCAGTCGCGCTCCCACTTCTTGCGCCACGTGAACGGGCGCCCGCAAGCGAGGCAGGTCTTCTGGGGCAGGTGCTGCTTCTTGACTCCACGCATGGTCGTGCTCGTCGTTCGAAGTCGCCTCGTCGGCGGGTGGCGCGGCGGGTGGTGGCGCTCGGCGTCGCTAGGCGGATTCCAGCAGGCGTTCCGCGGCGGCGAGTCCGCTCAAGACCGCGCCTTCGACGCGCGGACCGCCATGGGCGTCTCCGGCGAGCAGCAGCGTGCCGTCGTCGGAGCTGGCGCAGCGCTCCGTGGAGGGCGCGAGCGGGATCGAATGGCGCCAGCGGTGGGCCACGAGGTGCGACGGGTGCGCGGCGACGCGCGCGCCCTCGAAGTCGCCGATGGAGCGCAGCCACTCGACCCACGACTCGAGCAGCTTGCGCGCCGCCTCGTCGGCGTCGAGCTCCAGGTGCTCGCGGCTCCACGCGGCGGAAGCGTGGATCGTCCAGCGTCCGCCGGGGGCTCGAGCGGGCTTCGACGACTCGCGCGCGGCCCACGCCAAGGCGTGGTCGTTGAGGAACACGCCATCGCGCCCCGCGAGGATCGTGCCCGGCGCGTCGAGCATCAGCGCCCAGCACGGCGCCGCTTCGAGGCTCGCCGCCAGGCGCGCGAGGCGCTCGTCGTGGGGGGCGAGCAGCGTCGCCGCCTGGGCTGATGGGGCCGTGCAGACGACCGCCGACCACGGACCAAGCCAAGTCCCGTCCTGCAGGCGGAGTTCAAGGGCGCCGCGCTTGGCCGTGGCGCGCGCGTCGGCTGGATCGACGCGACGCAGCGCCTTGACGGTCGATTCCAGGCGCACGTCCAGGCCGCGCGCGAGGTGGCGCCCGAGCGCGTTCATGCCCGGCACGCCGACGTGGCGATCAGGGCCGTCGTCCTTCTCCTGCCAGCCGCCGCGCGGATCCCAGGCGGCGATGCGTCCGGTCCAGCGCGCGGCCACGCCGGCTTCCAGCCACTCGCGGTGCACGGCCGCGAAGCGCGGGTCGCGCACGGTGTAGTACTGGGCGCCGTGGTCGAAGGCGCGGGGCTCGGCGGCCTGCGCGGGCGGGGCGCCGGTGGCGTCCCGCGTCTCGCGCCGCGTCGAGGAGCGGCCGGAGGGTCCGCGCGACTTCTCGAACACGACCACGGACGCTCCGGCCCGGGCGAGGCTGCGCGCGCAGGCCAGTCCCGCCAGCCCCGCGCCCACCACCGCCACGGGAGCATCCGTGACCATCGTCCGTCCGTAGCCTACGCTCACGCCAAGCGCCTACGCTCGGCGCGTGGCGGCGGTTGCGCAGCATCCGCCCGTCGCGCCGATCCCCGGCGCCGCGCCGACCACCTTCCCACCCACGACCATGCGCCTCGGGACCTACGCCCTGCTCGCCGCCCTGTGCCTGGCCGCTTCCATCGTCGCGGCGGGAGGATGCGCTTCCATGGACCATGCCGAGATCGGCCGGCGCCTCTTGGCCATCGAGAAGAACGCCCCGCTGCGCGGAGCCGTGCAGGAGCGCGAGGTCGAGTGCGTGCTCGACGGCGCCAAGACGCGCGGCGTGCATCGTTGGACGCGCTTCGGCGACCCCAACGGCCCCACGGTGGTGCTGGTCCACGGCACGCCCTCCTCGATGGTCACCTGGACCGAGGTGGTGCACGGCCTTGGCGGCAAGCCCGGGCTCGCCGCCACCTGCGACGTGTGGACGCCCGAGATCGTCGGCCACGGCACGTGCCCGACCACGCTCGACGCCTGCACCTTCCAGGCCTGCGCCGACTGGCTGTCCAGTTTCCTTGACATGCACGACCTGCGCGACGCGACGCTGGTCGGCCAGAGCTACGGGGGCGAGTTCGCCTGGCGCTGCGCCCTCGACCGTCCCGACCGCGTCTCGCGCCTGGTCCTGATGAGCAGCGCCGGCCTGCCGCGCAAGGACGGCGAGTGGCTGCCCGAGGAGGAGAAGATGCGCGAGTGGGGCTTCCTCGCCTACATCGGGTGGATGCTCAACTCGCCCCAGCGCGTCGCGCCCGCGCTGCAGCTGCACTTCCAGTCCCCGTTGCCGGCCTGGCGGGTCGACGAGGTGTGTCTGTCCGTGTCGAACCGGCACAATTGGCGCGCCATGGTGGACCTCGCGCGCGACGAGGAGGGGCGCCGCGCCGCGGAGCTCGGCTCGATCCGCCAACCGACCCTGCTCTTGTGGGGCGAGAAGGACGTGGCCTACCGTCCCGAGCGCTTCGCCGTGGGCTTCCGCGACGCCATCCCGGGCTCGACGCTGCTCCTCGCGCCGGGAAGCGGGCACTATCCGCAGGAGGAGGTGCCGCAGTTCGTCGTCGACGCGCTGGCTGCCTTCGCGCACGGCCGTCCGTTGCCGGAGGGAGCTTCGCAACAGGCCTTGCCCGCGAGCAGCCGATAGAGGCGCGCATGGCGACGAAGGAACCTCGCTTCGATTCGCGGCGCGCCGCGCGGCGCGCGCTGCTTGGATTGGCCTGCGCCCTGCTCGCATCCACGCCGGCCGCGGCCGATGGACCCGCGCGCGGGCCCGAGGCCGCCACCGCGGCCGAGCCGCTGGCGCGCAAGGTGCCTTGGTCGGCGGTGCGCGAGGTGTTCGACCCCGCCTGCGCCTTGCCGGAGGCGCTGGCCTTCTCCGGCGAGGGTCCGTGGCCCGCCGTGCAGCTGGTCGAGGAGTGGCGCGAGTTGGCGAACCTCGTGGCCGAGCCCTCCGCCGACGATCCGGACGCGCCGCGCTGCTTCGGCGACTTGGCGCGCGAATGGAAGCGCGCCGCCGACGCCAAGGCGCGCGAGCGCTTGTTCGAGCGCATGGCGCGCGCGCAACCGGCGCTGTGGGCGCGCCTTTCGCCCTTCGCCTCCGAAGTGCTCGCCGACGACGCGCTGCGCCGCAAGAAGTGGACGCCCGACGACGACCTCGTCGACGACGGCTGCGCCTTCGCCATGCCGCTGACGCTGGAAGGCGCGCGCGCGCCCTACGACGCCATCGACGGCTCGCGCCTCGTCCAGCAAGCCGTCGTCTTCGTGCGCGCCGACCTCGTGGCCTTGAAGACGGCCGAGAACGACTATCCCGCGTACCTGCGCCGGCCGGGCAGCGCCTACGAGCGCATCCACCCGCTCGCCGGCAGCTTGATCGAAGGCGAGGACGAGGCTGCTCGACCCTTCCAGGCCCTGAAGGTGGGCTTCAAGAGCGACCTGCCCTGGCCGTTCGGGCACTACGAGTGCGACCTGCGCGTGCTCAACCGCTTCGACGCGCGCGGCGACTTCGTGTGCGACGTGCGCGCGTGGAACGACGGGCCGGACGACGACTTCGCGTGGTTGTCCGGACGCGACCACTACCACGAGGTGCGCGACGCGCGCGGCGAGTGGCAAGGCACCATCGTCGTGCGCTGGTTCGGCTTCGACCTGCGCGGCGTGCCCGACACCGACTCGGCCCGCCGGGTTGGCTTGCGCGCGGGGCTCCTGTGCCTCAAGCGCGAGGCCGAGCTCCTGCAGGCCGCGCACTCCGGCCCGCCGCGGCTCCTCGGTGGCGCCTTGCCGATGGCGCCTGTGCGCGGCTGGCGCTAGGGGACGGGCGGGCGCTGTCCGGCTGCATCCAAGCAGTTGGGCGGGGCGTAGCCGACCCCATGCTCCCTTGCGCCTACCTCCTTTGCCTCGCCGCGGCCCTGCCCGGTGGCGGCGACGTCGCCCCGGCCCCGGCTTCTGGGTCTGCCACTGCTTCGGCTTCGGCTCCCGCCACCACGACCGCGGCCAAGGCGCTGCCCACGACCGACCCCGGCAAGGATGCGCGCACCGCCGCGGCCGAGGCCCTCGCCGCCAGTCTGCAACTGACGGCCAAGGCTCCGCCCAAGGAAGCGCGCGCCGCGCTCGAGGCCGCGGTGGGCGAGGCCGTCCGCGTCTTGGGCGAAGGTGCTGGCAACCGCCCGCGCCTCGCGGCCGCCCTGGCCGCGCATCCGCTCCCGGAAGGGTCTAGCGGGGTGGAGGCCGAGCGCGTGCTGCGCCGCCTGCGCCGCGAACTCGAGTCCGCCAGCCTCGATTTGTCCTTCGAGCCGCGCGTCGAAGCCCCCACGCCGGTCGGTTGGCCCGCCCCGACGCCGGTCGGCGAACTGGCGATTCTCGACTACCCGACCTACCGGCTGGCCCGCACCTCGATGCAGGGCCCCACCCGCGGCCAGAACGGCGCCTTCTGGAAGCTGTTCCGCCACATCGACTCGAACAAGATCGCCATGACCGCCCCGGTCGAGATGTCCTACTCCGGCAGCGCCGGCGCCGAGCAACCCGCATGGATGGCGTTCCTCTACGCCAACCAGGCGATCGGCGCCCCGGGCACGGAGGGCGAGGTCGAGATCGTCGACATCCCGGCCGCGCGGGTGCTTTCGATCGGCCACCGCGGCTCGCTGAGCGAGCGCACGACGCTGCAGAAGAAGTCCGAGCTCGACGCGTGGCTGGCGGCGCACCCCGAATGGGAGGTGTGCGGGCCGATGCGGACCATGGGGTGGAACAGCCCGATGGTGGCGGATGGGAAGAAGTACTGGGAGGTGCAGGTGCATGTCCGGCTGAAGGAGCGGAAGACCTGAAGTCGCCGATGCTGGTCCCGGTCGTTGTGCGCGACTTGCGGGACCAGGAGGCCGGCAAAGGCGGAAAATCCGCTGGCGCCGCCACGCCGATGCCGCGCTCGGCGTCCCATCCATGAATGGGGAGCTCGGTTCCGACCAGCCCGTGGCCAGGCGCGTGCACCTGGGAAGGCCGCTGGCGCATCTTTGGGCGGGCATGGGTCTCGTGGACTCGACTGCACCTCCAAAGGGCGCCGCCGAACAGTGCGACAGCTGGTGTACTCCGTGGCTGCGCAGTGCCCCATCACTGTCGCGATTGGCGACACCCTTTCCCGGCCGCGTGCTCCCAAGGCGCTCTTGGCGACCCTGTCCCGGCACATGGCTCGGCTCGATCAAGCCGCGGAGGCGTCGGAACCGCCTGGCGGGTCGCGCACAACGAACGGGACCAGCATCAAAAAAACGGAGCGCGAGCAGAGAGCTACTCTGCGTGCGCTCCGTGTCCGCGGCGCGGGCGCGGGCTCGGTCAGGACGACGAATCGTCCCTGTTCCATGGGGGGGGAGTCGAGGATCAGGAGCGCGTGACGGCCGAGGGGGGTTGGAGCCCCTGGCCGACAGCTTAAGTATTGGCTTTTCAGTGGTTTGGAGATCAGCCCCGCGCTTGGTCGCGCGATCGCTTGCTGCCGAGGCGCGTCCCGAATGCGCGTCCGTCGGAGTGGCGCTTATCAAACCGCAGGGCAAAGGAAGTTGCAATCGCAAAAACGCGGGTTCTGCGGCGGAAATGCGCGGCCGCGCCTAAGTGATTGCGGGCAAGCGATCGAGGCGTGGATGACGGCGCGGACACGCGCGCTGTCCGAGGGGTGCGAGCGTGGCGCGACTAGTTGGCGCGCTTGCCGGATTTGCGTGCGCGTGCGCGCGGAGCTGCTGCGCGCGCGGGCCGTGCGTTGCCGGCGATGGTCTTGCGCTCGGGCTTGGTCGCCCCGAGGTTGGCGTGGTTCTTGGCCAGGAGTTCGGCCGCCTCGGCGACTTCGTGCCGGAGTTCCGGCGGAGAGACCACTTCGACGACGCCGCCGTAGCGCAGTATCGCCCGCCTCACCTCGAACAGGGCCGAGGTCTGGAAGCGCACGGTGGCCGAGCCGTCGCGGTGGCGGTGCAGCTTTTGCGCCTGGGCCCACGGCCGCTCGTCGGCGAGGTGCGCGTGGGCGGGCGGGAAGCGCAGGACGACGGTGCGCTTTGGCCCGCTGCGCTCGAGCGCGTTGAACTCGCCGTCCCAGTGGCGCTCCAGCTGGAAGCCAGCTGGAAGTTCGAAGCGCTCGGTGGTGCGCCGCACCGACTTGATGCGCGGCAGGTAGTACGTCAAGGGAGCGCGCGACTCGACCGACCAGGCCAAGAGGAACCATTCGCGGTCGCGCACGACAAGTTGCAGTGGATCCAGCAGGCGCTTGGTCGCCTGCTTCGTCCCTGGCTTGAGGTACTCGACCTCGACGCGCTCGTGCTGCTGGGTGGCGGCGAGCAGCGTGGCCCACACGCCTGGATCGAGGCTCGCCGCGGGCAGTCCGCCGAAGCGCACGAGCCCGGCCATCTGCTTGTGCCGGCCTTGCGCCTC
>JBEBCR010000390.1:0-2853 GCA_041157565.1 Planctomycetota bacterium
GCGCCCTTGGCTCTTCATCTCGAGCATGGTCGTGAACTGGTGGCTCGCCTCGTGGAAGAGCACTTCCATCATCCAGTCCAAGCTCCCCGTGCCGCCCTCGTCGCTGCGCGTGTCGCAGGCGACGACCTTCAGCTCTCCTGGCGACCAGTAGCCGGAGGCTCCGGGCGGGGCGCCGCTCGCGGCCATCCGCTCCTGCGTGGGGTGGATCTGGATGGTGGCCTTCTCGATCGCGACCTGCGCCGCGTCGCCGTCGAAGTAGACCTGCACGTAGAAGCGGTGCAGGTCCTCCATGAGCACGCCGATGCGCTGCACGATCTTGGGCTCGAGGTGCGCGCGGATCGTGTAGTGCTCCGTGTCGTGGAAGTACTCCTCCAACTCGGCGGGTTCGCCGTCGTCCCCGGCGTCGGAGTCGTCGTCGCCGGGCTCGACGGCGTCCAGCTTCAATTCGCTGCGCGCCGCAGCCAGCTTGTCGCGCAGCGTCGTGGCGCGCGCCGCCAGTTCGCCGCGCGCCAGCGGCGTCGCGCGCACCAGCACCTCCAAGGCGCGGTCCTCGTGGCCCTGCGCGAACAACTGCTCCGCGTTCTCGATCAGGAGCTTGGCCGCCTTGGCGAGGAACTTGTCGCGCCGATCGTGGTACTCGTCGCACTTGGCGAGCAGCGGCTTGAGCGCCTTGACCAGGTCGACGCGCCCCGCGGACTCGTGCCGCGCGATGGCGAGGTCGAGGTGGTGCGCCGCCTCGTCGCGGCGGCCAAGCTCGAGCAAGGCTCGCCCGTACAGCTCGTGGCGCTCGGCGTCGCCCGCGCGGCGCTTGAGGTCCTCGAGCAGCTCGCGCGCGCAGCCCTCCCAGTCGAGGGCCGCGGCGCGAGCCTTGGCCGCGGCGAGGCGGTCGGATTCCTCCTGCAAGGCGCTCGCCCCGCCGAGGAGCGGCAGGGCGAGCAGCAGGGGCAACCAGGAAAGGCGCGTGTTCATGCGTCGCCGGTGCGGCGCGGACTCACTTGGCCGTCGCGACGAACGACGACGAGCCGGACATGTCGCGCGACTGGGTCATCTCCATGTAGCGTCCGCCGGCGTCGAGCTTCATCTGCTCCTCGCTCTTCAGCACGACCTCGGAGTCGAACTGCATGCGGCGGAAGTGGCCGGACTTCACCGACCAGGCGAGTTCGCCCTTGCCTTCGGAAGCCCACTCCATCTCGACCTTGACCAGTTCGACGGGCAGCTCCTGACCGGAGGACTCCATCTGCTCCTTGACGGACTCGGTCAGGTCGGCGCTGCTCTTGACCTTGAACTCGAGCTCGACGATGGCGCAGTTCTCGCCGTCGATCTCGCGCATGCCGGCGAACTTGGCCTTGACCTCGCCCTCGAGCGCGTCCATCAGCTCGTTCATCGAGGACAGGCTGTCTCCGCCCATCATGGCGGCGCCCTCCTCCTGCTCCTCCGGCTTGATCGACAGGTTGCCGCACGGCGTGAACACCGAGGTGAGGTTCTTGGGCTCGATGGTCCACTCGTCGCCCTCGGCGACCTCCTTGCCGGGCAGCAGCGCGCGGAAGTCGGCGTCCTCGGTCAGCTCCTCGAGCAGCTTGGCGTCGGGGCCCTCGGGGTCGAAGGCGGTGGCGTACTCGTCCTTCTCGGCGTCCCAGGTCCAGACGACCGTCTTGCCTTCCAGCTCGCTCTTGCCGTCCATGCTGGAGGAGTTCTCCTGCGACTGGCCCATGAACTCCATCGACATGCTCATGTCGGCCTTGGAGGAGATCTTGTCGAAGGTGCGGCGCAGCTTGGCCGGGCGGCCGTCGCCGAGCTTGACGTACTCGTCGACCACCGACCACGCCTGGTCGAACTTCATGTCCATCTCCATCTGCGGGCCTTCGCCCGGCATGCCGGAGATCTGCATGCTGTCGAGGGTCAGGGTGGTCTTCTGCTCGAAGCTCTTGTTGAGGGTCGCTCCCTCGGCCGGCGCGAACACGAGGCGCGTGGCGGGGACGTTGCCGGCGAAGAGGAAGGGCGCCGCTGCGCAGGCGACGAAGAGGGAGGCGCGTTGGATCATGGCTTGGATTTCGCCGCACGCGGGCGGCCGTGGGAGTCGCGGGGCGCGGTCCGCGTTCGCGGGCCTTTTCACCTCGCCGCGAGTATACGCAACGCCGGCCTCCGCGAGCGCGCCCCCGGCAAGGGTCGCGTACAAGCCGCCGGCGATCCGCTTGGCGGCCCCGGGACGGCCGGCCGGCCGGGGTCCGCTGCGCGGGGACGCCGGCCGGCCAAGTTGTTGGCGACTGCTCGCCGTCCCGCCTCAGGGGCAGAACACGACGCTCAGACCGTTCGACAGGTTGAAGCCCGCGCCGCCCGCCGCCGCGTTGCGGTACCAGAACTGGAAGTTCCAGGTCTGGCCGGCGGAGATGGGGGCCGGGGCCGTCGGGTAGTTGATGAGCTGGCGCGCGTCGCCGAGGAAGTCGGTCGTCGTGCGCGGGAAGCGGTACAGCGAGCCGTTCACGCAACGGAATCCGTTGCCGAAGGCGGACTGCGTCTGGCCGTTGCCGTAGAAGAAGAGGCCCGAGGTGTTGACCGGGCAGCCCACCGCGATGATCTCGAAGTCGTTGGTCGAGATGTTCGGCGTGCCTTGCCACGACATCAGCGCGCCCGGTCCCACCGAGTTCGGCGCGCCGACGCAGTAGGACACCGGCGACGGGCACGGCGGAGCCACGCCCTCGATCCACTTCACGACGACGTCGTCGATGTTCCAGCCGCCCCAGTTCGTCGTGCCGTTCGACTGGATGCTCCACTCGATCTGCAGCGACGGGTTGTTGTCCGCCAGCGCCGAGATGTCGATCACCTGCGAGCTCCACGCGGTGTCCGCGAGGTTCG
>JBEBCR010000391.1:0-6377 GCA_041157565.1 Planctomycetota bacterium
CGCCAGGGCTCCATGCGCTCGAGCGCCTGGCGCCTCGTGGGCCGCGCGCGCAGGCCGTCGAGGAGGCGCAGGCCCTCCTGCACGCCGAGGTCCCCCGCCGGAGCCACGTCGAGGCGCCCCAGCCGGAACAGGAGGAACATCTGCGCGCTCCACTCGCCGAGGCCGCGCACCTGCACGATGCGCTCGACGACCGCTTCGTCGTCGAGTCGCGACAACCCGCGCAGGCGCAAGCCGCCATCGAGCGCCTTGCTCGCCAGGTCGCGCAGCGCCTCGACCTTGGCGCGCGACAAGCCCGCCCCGCGCAGGCTCGACTCCGACAGGTCCAGCATCTCCTCGGCCGAGGGGAAGCGTCCACCGCCCAGTCGAGCCACGCGCGCGTGGATCGTCGCCGCCGCGGCCATCGACAGTTGCTGGTGCACGATGGCGCGCGCCAACGACTGGAAGTGGCTCGAGTCGCGCCGACCAAGCTGGTCGGGAAAGCCGGGAAACGGCGGCAGCGCCGCCATGGCGGCGGCGAGGCGCGGGTCGGCGCGGCGGAGGCGAGCCAGTTGCGCGGCGGAGGGGCGACCACGCCGCGGCTCCTCGAGCTGCCTTCGTGCGGTGGAACCCATGGGGCTGTCCCTGGGAGCCTATCGCAGGGTGGAAAACCTGCTGGCGAAGTTCGCCCGGGGGCCAACCACTCGGCTTTTAGGCTCGAGTCTGGAACCAAAGTGGCAGCTGTCAGCCCGTCAGGAGCCAGCGCCGCCTCCAAGCTAGATATTGAAGAAATTGCACTCTAGTTATCTTACAATACACCCCTAAGTATTTTTGGAGAAATAACTTGCGACTACTTACAACACGAACGTGAGGGTGAGAGTACATTTCCGCAATCGCGAAGATCCTTCCGGGATCGGCTGCGACCCCCGGCGAATCGTCATTTCCCGTCAGTCGCCGGTCCCAAAGACTGAAAACTCCCCACGCAACCGTTCCCATGCAACAAATCCGTCTCCAGCGTCTGCTGGCCGCCTTCGCGGTCGCAGCGGCCGCCGCTCCGTGCCTCCATGCCCAAGGTCAGACCGCCACGCTCGCCGATGGCCGCGTCCTGACCATCCAGATCCCGCTCGAGATCTACGCCAACGAAGGCCCGATCTGGGACATCAACGTCGCCAACCGCTCCATCACGGCGGTCGGCTCCACGAACACGATCCCGGTCTCCATCGACGGGGTGCCCTTCGCCATCGCCGGCACCGGCTACGCCAGCGACAGCGGCGAGATCGTCGGCGAGATCGGCGCCCTGCAGTTCGACCGCCTGCTCGACGGCAACGCGGCGAACCGCGACGCGACGGCCCTCTACGCCGGCCCGGCGCGCTCCATCTTCTCGACCTACGAGAACCGCCGCACCGACGCGGCCGCCCCCGCGACCCGCAATCCCGCGGCGCAGGCCACGGCCGAGTCCAACTACTTCGACTACCTGCTGGCCGCCTACCCGGCCCACGCAGCGTCGTTGCCGGCCGACTTCCTGTCGCGCGCCGGCGTGCGCGGCCCCGACGCCTCGCAGCGCGTGTATCCGCCTTCGAGCGGCGGCACGCTCAAGTCCGCCGGCCACATCTACCGCGACGCGCAGGGCAACCGCTACCAGATCCCGGACGTGGAAGCCGTGATCGAACTGGCGGAGAACGTCCGCGGCGGCCCCATCCGCTCGATCAACGCCGGCGGCGCCGGCGTCCCGGCGTCCTTCGTCATCGGCGACCTGCTCGTGATCTACAACCAGGATCCGCGCTTCCCGGCCCACACGCTGGGCGTCGTGGAGCAGGAGATCCCGCGCTCGGTGCTGCTGCAGCAAGGTCTCGGCCGCCACGTCGACGTCGTGGGCCACCTCGTGGGCGAGCACGTGCTGTTCGCGCAGGAGATCTTCACGGACCTCTTCGACCCCAACGCCCCGATCATCGTCACGACGGAGCGCTGGTTGTTCAACAACCAGGGCCGCGAGATCCGCTTCCGCGGAGTCATCGACCGCCCGCAGGGCACGACGCTGCGCGTCACCATCACGGACGGCGTCACGACGATCAACCCGATCGTGCCCGTGGCGATCGATCCGGAGAACGGCGTCGGCACGTACGACTTCCGCTCGAAGAACCAGTTGAACGTGACGAACGTCACCGCGGTGCGCGTGCGCTTGTTCCAGGGCAACAACGCGCCGCTGACGGCGCCGGTGCTGTTCGACCAGACGTTCCTGCGTTCGCAGGTGATCGGGCTGTGAACGCCTGATCGAGGGGTTCCGCCGCGCCCCGCTCCCAATCCGGGCGCAGGGCGGCCGCGGAAACGCCACGGGGACCGGCATCGCGCGATGCCGGTCCCCGCGTGCTTGGGGCGATGTGGCAGGGCGCCGCGCGAACCGCGCGGCGCGCGCGGCTACTCTTCCTCTTCCTCTTCGCCGAAGAGCATGTCGTCGTCGTCGTCGTCGTCCTCCTCGTCCTCGTCCTCGTCGTCGTCCTCGTACTCCTCATCGTCGTCGTCGAGGTCGTCGAGGCCGTCGAAGCTGAAGTCGCCGTCGAAGTCGTCTTCGCAGAAGACGATGGGAGCGGAGACCAGTCGCTCGACATCCGTGCCCGGTTCGGTCGGGAGGGCAAGCAAGCTGCTCGTGGAGGCGCGCATGGTGGGAGGAAGCGGAGGCCGCGGGGACGCTTGGGGGGGTCGCTGACGGGGTGGTGTGCATCCGGCGCATCCGGATCGGGACGGCCGACCGGAGGGGCGCTGGACGGGTAGGTTTTTGCCGCTTGCCCCGCGGCCACGCAAGCAGAAAATGCGGAGGAGATGGTCGCCCCGCGGCGGGGCCCGCGGCCCTTTGAGCCGGACCCGCGCCGAAGGTACGGTGGCGCGCGGCCGGAGGCCGCATCCTGTCCCGGGACCGCGACGCCGGCAGCGAGCATGACACCAGACCACGCGCCCCCCCGCCCCGCCGGTTCGAGCAGCCACGCTGGTGGCGCGCCACGTGGCGCGGCGCGCCGGCGCTCCGCGGCTGGACGCGCGGGCGGCCTCGTGCGCCTGTTCGTCCTCCTTTGCCTCGCCTCCTGCCAACGCACGGTCGAGGCGCACTGGGACTCCGGGGTGCTGCGCTCGCGCGGCGCCGTGGACTGGTTCGATGGCCGGCGCGAGGGCGAGTGGGTCTTCCACCACCAAAACGGCGAGCGGCGCGAGAGCGGTCGCTACGAGGATGGCCGACGGGTGGGCGTGTGGACCCAGTGGTACCCCAACGGCCAGTTGCGCTCGCGCGGCCAACGCCTTCCGTCCCCCGAGGGTCCCTCGTGGCGCGAGGGCGCGTGGACCTACTGGCACGAGAACGGAATCGTGGCGGCTCGCGGCATCCACCGGCGCGGCCTGCGCGAAGGCGCGTGGGAGATGAGCATCGACAGCGGCGGCTTGGATGGCCTGGGCTCGGGCCTGTACCACGAAGGAGTGCGCGTCGACGCGCCCTCCACGGCCTCGGAGCTCGAGCCGGACTCGGACGACGCGTCCGACGAGCGACGCGAGGACGCGCGATGACGACGCCCGCACCGCGCATCGGCGTCCTGCTCGTCAACCTGGGAACGCCCGACGCCCCCACCACGGGCGCCGTGCGACGCTACCTGCGCCAGTTCCTCTCCGACCGGCGCGTGGTCGACGTCAACCGGCTCCTGTGGTGGCCGCTCCTGCACGGAATCATCCTGCCGCTGCGCTCGCCCAAGTCGGCGCACGCCTACCAGGCGGTGTGGACGTCGCGTGGTTCGCCGCTGATGTCGCACTCGCTCGACCTGCGCGACGCGCTGCGCGCGCGCCTCGCCGGATCGCGACTGCAGGTCGAACTGGCGATGCGCTACGGCAACCCCTCGATCGAGGCCGGCTTCGCCGCGTTGCGCGGGTGCGAGCGCGTGCTCGTGCTGCCGCTCTTCCCGCAGTACTCGGATTCGACGAACGGATCGGTGCACGCCGAGAGCGCGCGCGTCGCCTTGTCGCGCCGCGATGCGCCCGCCTTGTGCCTCCTGCCGCCGTTCCCGGACGACGAGGGCTACATCGAGGCGCTCGCCTCGAGCGTGCGCGCCGTCGAGGAGTCGCGCCGCGTCGACCACCGCTTCGTCAGCTTCCACGGCATCCCGCGGCGCTACGCGGACCTCGGCGATCCGTACCCGTCGCACTGCCGACGCACGGCCGAGGCGCTGGCGCGGCGGCGCGGCTGGAAGGACGGCGAGTGGAGCCTGTGCTTCCAATCGCGCTTCGGCCGCGAGCCTTGGCTGCAGCCCTACGCCGACGAGCACGTCACCGCGCTGGCCAAGCGCCATCCGCACGCGCTGGTCGTGACGCCGGGCTTCGTGGCGGACTGCCTGGAGACCATCGAGGAGATCGGCCTGCGCCTCGTCGAGGACTTCAAGGCCGCCGGCGGCGAGGAGCTGCACCGCGTGGATTGCCTCAACAGCTCGCCCGAGTGGGTCGGCGCGCTGGAACGCCTGCTGCGCGGAGCCTGCGAGGCGGAACTGGCCTGAGCGTCGCCGCGGGTGCCGCGCGCGCCTGCACTCGACGGGTTCGCCGCGTCGAACCGCGACCGGCGAGTTCCTCGCCAGCCGCGAAGGCAAGATGGTAGCGGTGGAGGGATTTGAACCCCCGACACGTGGCTTATGAAGCCACTGCTCTAACCCCTGAGCTACACCGCCCCGTGGATGTCCCCGCGGCGGAGCCTCGCAGGCCCCACAACGGGCCGAAGATGCTAGCGGCTGGGGGTGGCCGGGGTCAACCCCGCGCGCCGGCCTGGATCGGCGCCGCCACGCGCATGCCCGCCACGCGCATGCCCGCCACGCTAGTCGACGCCACGCACGGGCTGGCCGCCTCCGACGGGTGCCGCGCCAAGGCCCGCGCGCGGGCCCACCACGGCGGGCGTGCGCCACCGTCCAGCCGCGGCGCGCCTCACGTCGCGCAGGGAACCCCGCGCACCGAGTGGTAGCGCATCGTGCGCTGGCTGACGACGCCCGTGTCGGCGTCGTAGACGCCGCACGTCTCGATCGGGCGCGAGTAGAGGTGCAGCGAGCAGCCCGCCGTGCCGGGCACGGGGCGCACGACGTGCAGGGCGATGTCGTCGTCGATGTAGGCCACCTTGCCGCGCGCGCAGACGCGGCTCGAAGTGCGCTTGAGCGGGCCGTGGTGGCCGTCGCGCGGTTCCTCGAACTGGATCTCCTCGATGTCGCCGTCGAGGATCGCCATCCAGCACTGCTGGCCGGCGTGGTTGTGCACCGGGCTCTCCTGGTCCTTCTGCCAGCACAGGACGATCAGCTCGAAGGCCTCGTGCCGCGCGACGAGGTTGCGCGTGTAGGCGTCGGGCGCGAACAGCGCGTAGGCGCGCCAGTCCTCGTGCGCCGCCGCGTACGTGGCGAGCAGCTTCGCCACGCCCTTGCCGCGCGGATCGCGCGCGAACTCCGCGACCAGGAGGGAGACGAGCTGGTCGAGGTGCAGGGTGGGCGCGGTGCTCATGCTCGTGCTCGGCGCGTTCAACGCAAGGCTCCTTGGGCGCGATCGAAGGTGGGAGTCGGGCGCACGCTGGCCGACAAGGCCTGCAGCGCGGCCTCGATCGTGCGCTCGTCGCTGTGGCGTCCGAGCGAGAAGCGCAGCGAGGCGCGCGCGCGCTCGGGCGGCAGCCCCATGGCCGTCAGCACGTGCGAAGGCGCGCCGGTGTTCGCCGCGGCGCCCGCGGCGACGCACACGCCGTGCGCGCCGAGCTTCTTGAGGAGCTCGATGCCCAGCTCGCCCTCGAAGGCGACGTTGAGCGTGTTGGGCAGGAACTCCCCCGCGCCGTTGCGGCGCGCCTGCGCGAAGCGTTGGCGGATCCCCTCCCACAAGCGGTCGCGCAACTGCGCGAGGCGCGCGTGCGACGGGAACGCGCCGGCGGCGAGCATCGACAAGGTCTTGGCGAAGGCCACCGCGCCGAAGGCGTTCTCGGTCCCGCCGCGCGCGCCGTCCTGCTGGCCGCAACCGTGGATCAGGGGGCCCACCGCGGAGCCGCGCCGGATGTAGGTCAGGCCGACGCCCTTGGGGCCATACAGCTTGTGCGCGCCGATCGCCAGGAGGTCGATGTTCGAGCGCGACAGGTCGAGGTCGAGCTTGCCGAGCGCGCAGACCCAGTCGCAGTGGTAGAGCACGCCGCGCGCGCGGCACACGGCGCCGATCTCCTCGTAGGGCTGCACCACCCCGGTCTCGTTGTTCGCCCCCATCACGGAGACGAGCACGGTGTCGCGGCGCAGGACCGCCTCCACGTCGGCGGCGCGCAGGGCGCCGTCCTCGCGCGGCAGGACGCGCGTCACAGGATGCCCGCGCCGCTCGAGCTCGGCCGCGGTCGACAGCACGCTCTTGTGCTCGATGGCCGAGACCACGAAGTG
>JBEBCR010000392.1:0-3322 GCA_041157565.1 Planctomycetota bacterium
AAGGCGGCCCGCGACTTGTCGCCATGCGCCGCCGCGCGGCTGCGCGAGGCGCGTCAGCGCAGGATGGGATCGAAGGGCAGGCGCGCCATGACGCCCGCGCGTCCGACCAGGGACTGCGCGCGCGTGGCGATCCGCGCCGCCTCCAGCGCCGGGTGCCGCTGGATGCGCGCGAGGTCGTCGCGCTGGTTCTCGAGCACGTCGTCGATCACCTCCTGGAGGAAGTCCGGCTTGTGGCGTTCGACGCGCACCTTGGCCTTGGACTCGCCGCACTTCTCGCGGGCGAGCGCGAGGGCGGCCTCGAGGTCGCCGAGTTGGTCGACGAGGCCCAGTTCCTTGGCCTTGGCGCCCGACCATACGCGCCCTTGCGCGATCTCGGCCACCTGCGCGCGGTCGAGCTTGCGGCCCGCGGCGACGAGGTCGAGGAAGCGTTCGTAGATCTCGTCGACGTGGCCCTGGATCAAGGCCAACTGCTCGGGCGACTTGCGCCGCATGATCGTGTTCCATCCGGCCAGCGGGCTCGTCGACACCGATTCCTCGCGCAAGCCGTGCTCGCCGGCGAGCCGTTCGACGTTCGGCAGCATGCCGAACACGCCGATCGAGCCGGTGATCGTCTCGGGCTGCGCGACGATGGCGTCGGCGTCGGCGCTGATCCAGTATCCGCCCGAGGCCGCCACCGCGCCCATCGACACGACCACGGTCTTGCCCGCGGCCTTGAGCGCGAGGATCTCCTGGCGGATGACGTCGCTGGCCGTGGCGCTGCCGCCGGGCGAGTCGACGCGCAGGACGACGGCGACCACGTCGTCGTCGAGGCGCGCCGCGCGCAGCTGGCGCGCCAGGTCGTCGCCGCCGATGCCGGCCGCCGACGATCCGTCGACGATCTCGCCCTGGGCCTGCACCAGCTCGATCACCTTGCCGCGCGGCGCTTCATGCTTCACGCGCTTCGCGTACGACTCGAGCGCGACCTGCGGCAGGTCGTCCTGCGCCTCGACGTCGGCCAGCTCCTTCAGCGACGCTAGCAGCTCGCCGAACGAACCGACGCGCGTGATCCACTTGCGCTCCAGCGCCTTGGCCGCGACGACGATGCCCTCCGTGCGCGCGGCGGCGCGGATCGACTCGACGTCGAGCCCGCGCGCCTTGGCGATGTCGCCGTACACGCGCCCCTCGACCTCGGCCAGGATCCCCGCCAACTGCTCGCGGTTCTCGGGGCTCATGTCCGAGCGCATGAACGGTTCGACGGCCGACTTGTACTTGCCCACGCGCGTGACCTGCACCTCTACCCCGTACTTGGCGAGCATCTCGCCCATGTAGGGGACGTCGATCGAGAACCCGTCGATCATCACGCTGCCCAGCGGATCCAGCCACGACTCGTCGGCCACCGACGACAGCCACAGCGCGCGCTCGTCCAGCGAGCCGTAGGCGGCGACGACGCGCTTGCCGTTCCTGCGCGCCTCGTCCAGCGCGTCGCGCACGCACGACAGCGCCGAGTACGAACCCGACACGCCGCCATGCAGCAGGATGGCGGCGATGTCCTCGTCCTCGCCCGCCTCGCGGATCGCGGCGGCGATGTCGCGCGCCGGCAGGGGGTGCGCCATCGAGCCCGTCAACAAGGCCTCGATCCCCGGCTCGACCGCCTTCTCGGCCACGGGCAGCGACAGGTCGACGGTCAGCACCGTGCCCTTGGACACCTCGGCGGTGTCGCCGAGGAGCACCGCCACGAGGCCCGCGAACACCAGTCCGAGGGCGACGAAGACGAGCAACAGGATGACGACGACCTTCTTCATGCGTGGATGCGCCTTGCTGGCTCTGGAGGGGGAGGGTGGTGGAGGGCGGTGCGGATACGCGGCGTCGCGCCGAAGATTCACATGGCGCAGGAACCCGGCCCGCGCGGATCGCCGCAGGTGCCGCAGCCGCCGGGCGCTTGTGGCGCCGAGGCGGGCGTCGAGGCGGCCTTGGCCGGGTTGGCCGTCGCGAAGGTGGAGAAGCGCCGCTCGACCTTGGCCGAGCGGCAGACCGGGCACTCGATGGCCTCCTCGCCGCGCACGAGTTCCTCGAACCGGGCTTGGCAGGCGTGGCAGACGTACTCGTGGATGGGCATGGCGGCATTGTAGGACGCCGCCCGATGCGCCGGACGGCCCGGTCCGGCGGGGGCGCAGGACCGGGCTCCCTGCGAGCCGCCCGGCCGCCATCCGGCGACCTGCCGCGCTAGACTGACCGGGGTCGTTCCATGTCCTCCGCCTCCCGCCAACTCGGCTCTCGCGCGCAGCCTCGCCGGCTCGTCGGCTGGATCGTGCTGCTCGCCTTCGCCTGGGGCTGGCTCGCCGGGTTGGCGCACCTGTGCGCCGAGAACCACCGCCTGTGCGCCGCGCACGGCGTCGTCGAGCACGCCTCGGCCGAGCTTCCACAGGGGTCGAGGGCGGCGCCGCGCGCCTGCGACGACCACGAGCACGCGCTCGCCGAGGACCCGCGGAGCGAGCACGAAGAGGATGCCGGGCCGCGCGACGACGGCGCGGGGCACGAGGCGTGCTCGCTCCTCTTGCTGGCCCAGGCCAAGGGCGCCGTCGTGGACCATTCGCCCACGCCGGTCGCCTGCGCGGCTCCCGCCGCGTTCGTGCGCGTCGGCGTCCGGCTCGTCGTTCCAGCGGCCGTGGCGCGGCCGCCCTTCACCTACGCTCCCAAGCATTCGCCGCCCGGCGCGGCCTGATTGCCGCGCGCGCCTCGTTCGGCGCGCCATCCCTTGGCGACGCGGGGACTGCCGGTCCGCGCGCCGACGCATGATCCGCGCGCGCCGCCGCAGGCGCGCCGCTGTCCAGTTTGCTTGACGCTTCCCCGTCCGGCCCGCGCCTCCATTCCATCCTCGACATGCAGCCCGACCGCTTCGACGACCTCGCTCCTTCGACGGAGCTCGCCCGTCCCCGCCAGCGCCCAGACCCCGCGCCCGCCGCCTGCGACCAGCACGCGCCGCCGCGTTCCGACTTGCGCGACCGCTTCGACGCGCTCGTCGCGCCCCACCTCGAGCACCTGCACAAGGTGGGGGAGTCCATCCTCGGCAGCCCAGACCTCGCCTGCGACGCGGTGCAGGCGGCGCTGCTGACCCTGTGGCGCCGCAGCGAAGCCCCGCCGCAGCCGCGTGGTTGGCTGGTGCGCGCCGTCGTGCACCACGCGCTGCACCTCCTGCGCCACGAGCGCCGGCGTCGCGGGCACGAGCAAGCTTCGATGGCCGAGCGCGCCGAGGCCTGCCCGGTGTGCGATCCGGCGGTCGAGGCGGAGGCGCTCGGCGAGGAGGCTTGGCTGCGCGCGCGCATCGAGGCCCTGCCCGACGACC
>JBEBCR010000393.1:0-9463 GCA_041157565.1 Planctomycetota bacterium
GCGTCCAGCGACTCCAAGCCCCCATCGAGCACGATCTCCGCCGTGGCCTCGTCGGCGTCGTGGCAAGCGAGGCAATGCGCCTCGACGAAGGGTCGCACGACCTCGTCCCAGGGATCGCCGCGCCGGCCCTCGGGCGCGAGGGCGGCGAGGAGCAGCAGGGCGGTCGGCGCGGCCGGCATGCCCCCATCCTAGCGGAGCGACCCGCGTCCGGCAGGAAGCGGGCGATGCGGGTAGGCTTTGCTGGTCCCTCGCGCGACGCGCGAACCCGAACCGACCTCCTCCAGACGACCACGACCATGAAGCACGCCTACACCTCCATCGCGCTCGCCCTGTGCGCGTCCTTCGCCTCCGCGCAAGGCTCCGACAGCTGCGCCACCGCGCAGGCGCTGCCGGGCACGGGCACCTTCGCCTTCGACCTGACGACGGCCACCACCGACGGCGTGCCGGACGCGAGCTGCACGTTCTTCGGCCTCTCCGACATCACCAACGACGTGTGGTTCACGTGGACGGCGACGACGAGCGATCGCATGCGCCTCGAGACCTGCACGTTGACCGGCATCGACACGAAGGTCGCCGTGCTGACGGGAGGCTGCGCCGGCGTCGTGGTCGCGTGCAACGACGACGCGTGCGCCCTGCAGTCGCGCCTCGAGTTCGACGCCGTCGCCGGCACGACCTACACGATCCGCCTCGGGCTGTATCCGGGCGCCGCCGTGGGAGCCGGCCAGTTCAAGCTCGAAGTGGTGCCGCCGCTCGCGATCCTCGCCACGGTGGTCAACCCGGCCAACGGGCACACCTACCACCTGCTCGAGGGATCTTCGTGGAGCGCCGCGCAGGCGCGCGCCGTGCAGCTCGGCGGCAACCTCGTGACCATCAACGACCAGGCGGAGCAGGACTACCTGCTGGCGAACCTGCACACCTTCGGCGGCGTGACGCGCGACCTGTGGACGGGCTTCAACGACGCGGCCGTCGAAGGCCAGTTCGCGTGGGTAAGCGGCGAGACTCCGTCCTTCACGTTGTGGGACCTCGGCGAACCCAACAACGCCGGCGGCGGCGAGGACTACGCGAACCTGCGCAAGAACAACCCGCTCGGCCTGTGGAACGACCTGCCCGACGCCCCGACCGGCTTCCACGCCAATCCTTCGGGCGTGGTGGAGATCGGCGGCGGCTTCCCGACGTTCTGCTTCGGCGACGGCAGCGGCACGGCCTGCCCGTGCGGCAACGCCTCCGCGCCGGGCGCCGAAGCGGGCTGCCTCAGCTCGCTTGGCGGCGGCGCGACCCTGCGCGCCGCGGGCTCGGCCAGCATCGCCAACGACAGCCTCGTGCTGCAGGGCGGCGCGATGCCCAACAGCAACGCGCTGTACTTCCAAGGCACCACGCGCCTTTCGGGCGGCGCGGGCGCGGTGTTCGGCGACGGCCTGCGCTGCGCGGGCGGCACGGTGATCCGCCTCGGCACCAAGCTGAACGCGGCCGGCTCCTCGCAGTACCCGGGTCCCGCGGACGCCCGCGTGTCGGTGCGCGGAGCCGTGCCGGCGGGCGCCACGCGCACCTACCAGGCCTGGTACCGCAACGCCGCGGCGTTCTGCACGCCGAGCACGTTCAACCTCACGAACGGCGTCGAGGTGGCCTGGGCGCCCTGAAGGCGGACCCCAAGCGGGCCGACGCGTAAAGCAAATTTGACAGTGCGGCGCGGACCGCGCGGACCTGCTCCGCGCGGCCCGCGCTCGTCGCAGGAAAGGCCCCCCACGGCGCCGCGGACCGCGGCGGCTTGACACGCCCCCCCCGCGCCGCGCCACAATGCGCGCCACGGAGCGGAGCACGTCCTCCCTCCGCTAGAACTGCTCCAAGAAGAAGACCGCATGTCAAACGTCGTCGTCGCCGCCAACGCGGCCAACAAGACCATCGCCGAGCTCGAAGGCGAGCTCGCCACCGCGCTCGAGGCGCTGCGCGAACTCGATGCGCGCGCCGCCCTGCCCGCCGAGCTCAAGCCGCTGCTCAAGCTCGCGCCGCCCGTCGGCGGCAGCGTGCACGTCTCGCTGCGGCACCGCGAGAAGGGCCGGCAGATCCGGCGCAGCTTCCTCGCCAACTCGTTCCACCCGCGCTCCTGCGGGGCGTGGCTGGTCTACGAAGGTCCGCTCGAGGAGAAGGACGGCGACGAGAAGGAGATCGAGTCCAGCGGACGCCCGCTGGAGGACCTGGTGCGCGCCCTCGCGCTGGCCGAGGCCGAGCCGCACCTGTCGTTCGTGTCGATCAAGTGGTTCCGCGACACCTACCTGCCCAAGTGCGGGTTCGCCTGGGCGCTGGACTCGGACCTGCCGCGTCGCACGCTCATGGAGGCCACGACCAAGGGCATGGTCATCACCGCCAAGGTCGCCAACCCCAAGACGCCGGCCTTCCCGGTGGCCACCATCAAGCTGAACCGCTCGCACGGCGAGGTGGACCGGATCCTCGGCTCGCGCTGAAGACGCCCCGCCTCGGCCGCCTCGCATCGATCGATGGAAGCCGAGTTCGTCCCCTCTCCCGACGAGACGCCTCGCCCCGCCGATCCGGCGCGGGCGCTGCGCGAGTTCCACGACGAGCTGCGCGGCCGCCGCAGCGCGCGCCAGTTCTCGAGCGAGCCGGTGCCGCGCGAGCTGGTCGAGCTGGTGGTGCGCTGCGCCGCCAGCGCGCCGAGCGGGGCGAACAAGCAGCCTTGGCGCTTCGTGTGCGTGTCCGATCCGGCGCTGAAGCGCGAGATCCGGCTGGGGGCCGAGGCGGAGGAGCGCGAGTTCTACGCCTCGCGCGCCAGCGAGCGCTGGCTGGCCGACCTCGCGCCGCTGGGCACGGACGCCGACAAGGGCTTCCTCGAGGTCGCGCCGTGGCTGGTGGTCGTGTTCAAGCTCGCGCGCGAGGACGATGGCGGGCAGGTGTACTACGCCGAGGAGTCCGTCGGCATCGCCACGGGCATGCTGCTCGCCGCCGCGCGCAAGGCGGGGCTGGCGACGCTGGTGCACACGCCGAGCCCCATGGCCTTCCTGCAGCGCATCCTCGCGCGCGGGCCGCACGAGAAGCCCTTCGTGCTGGTGCCGCTGGGCTGGCCGGCGCAGGGCTTGCGCGTGCCGCGGGCGGCCCTCGCGAAGAAGCCGCTGGAGAAGGTGCTGGAGTGGCGCGAAGCGCCCGCGCCCGACGGCGGATCTGTCAAAAACGACTGACAGAGACGCGCCGCGGCCGCGCTCAGGGCTTCCAGTCCAGCAGTTCGTCCAGCGTCCCCGTCGCCACCGCGTGGTAGCGCGGCCTGGCCTTGGCGTAGATCGCCAACGCCCTCTCGCGCCCGCCGGGACGCTGGAGCAGCTCGGCGTACAGCGGCTTGAGGAACTTGCGGCGACCGACGGACGAGAGGAAGCCCTCGAGCGGCGCCTGGGCGCGGCTCCAGTCCGCGCGCACGCCGAGGCGCAGCCACGCGGCGAGGATCTCGCTGTTGCCCGACGACAGCAGCGCGTGCCGCGCCTCGAGCGACTCGAGCAGCGCCGCGTCCGCGCCGGGCTCGATCGCCTCGAGGAAGCGCAGCCACTGGTGCGTGGTCCAGCCCGCCGCGTCGACGCGCGAGGCGTCGCGCCCTGCGAGCAGCGCGCGCGCCGCCTCGTCGACGGAGGCGAAGGCGGCGCTCGCGGGCCGCGGCGCGTCGGCGGGCAGCCCGGGAGCGCGGATCCACTGCTCGAGGTCGATGCGCGCGAGCTCCTCGCTCGACAGCAGTCGCGCGCGCAGGCGCTCGAGCAGCTCGGCGGTGGTCGTCGAGGTGAAGGCCTGCTCGTCGAACCACTCGCGCAGGAAGCGGTCGAAGCGCTCGCGGCCGACGATCTCCTCGAGCCGCATCAGGAACAGGCAGCCCTTGACGTAGGGCACGCCGGAGAAGCCGTCGTCGGGGTGGCGCCCGTCCAGGTCGATGTGCAGCACGGTGTCGCGCGGCGCCAGCTCCTTCAGCTCGCGCTCCAGCTCGCCGCGCGCCAGCGCGCGCTCCATCTGGGCGCGCTCGAGCCCGTAGATCTCCTCCATGATCCGGTGCTCGAAGTACACGGTGAAGCCCTCGTTGAGCCAGAAGTCGCGCCAGGTGGCGTTGGTGACGAGGTTCCCCGACCAGCTGTGCGCCAGCTCGTGCGCCACCAGCGAGACCAGCGACTTGTCGCCCGCCACCACCGTGGGCGTGGCGAAGGTCATGCAGGGGTTCTCCATGCCGCCGAAGGGGAAGCTCGGCGGCAGCACGATCAGGTCGTAGCGCCCCCAGCGGTAGGCGCCGAACAACCGCTCGGCCGCGGCGACCATCGCCTCCATGTCGGAGAACTCGGCGTGCGCGCGCGCCAGCATGCCCGGCTCGGCCCACACGCCCGCGCGCCCGGACACGGGACGGAACTCGATTCGTCCGGCGGCCAGCGCCACGAGGTAGGCCGGCACCGGCCGCGAGAGCGAGAAGCGGAACGCGCCAGCGGCATCGCGCCAGCGACGCTCGGCGCTCATCACGACCTCGATCCCCGGCGGGGCCTCGACGCGCGCCTCCCAGGTGACGCGCACGCCCGGCGAGTCCTGCGTCGGGATCCAGGTGCGCGTCAAGACCGCTTGACCTTGCGTGTAGAGGAAGGGCGCGACGCCGTCGCCGGTCTGCGCGGGCTCGAGCCACTGCAGCGCGTCGGCGCGCTTCGTCGTGCGCCACGCCACGCGCACGGCCGCGTCGCCGGGCTCGAGTTCGACCACCAGCGGGCCGCCAAGGCCGTCGCGCTCCGGCTCGAGCCTGAAGGCGCGCGGCGCGCCATCCATCCCCGACACCGCCTCGACGAGCAGGCCTCGCGCGTCGAGCACGAGCGGCGCGGCGCGATCCTTGCGCTCGAAGTCCAGGCGCGCGACGCCGCGCACCTCGCGCCGATCGAAGTCGAGCCGCAGGTCGAGGTCGAGGTGGCGCACGACCACCTGGTCCGGGCGCGAGTGGCTGTGGAGATCCATGGGGACGGGAGTTCGCGCGCGGGGCGCCGCGCAACCAAGCAAGGCGGCCGCGAGCAGGAGCAGTGGAGCGGGCGTGTGGAGCAAGGCGCTTGGAAGGTGTCTCTGCCGCGTGGGAGCCTCGATTGTGCGCTCCTGCGCGTCTGGCGCGCACTTCGGATCGGGTCTTGGGAGCCGTTCGCCTGCCACGCGAACAAGGGCCCAAGCCCGCCGGCGATTTGGAAACCGCGCCTGTCCACCTGTCAATCAGTGCTTTAAATGATTTACAATAGATATTTATCAATTGCGCTATCCTACGGCTGCTCTTCAGGGCCCGAGTGCCGCCTCCGCAGCCGGGGGCGACCACTGCTCCGCGCGACAGCTCATGCGGCGGCGGCACGCTCGCGCGACCGGCAAGCAAGGCGCTCGAGGCCACGGGGAGCAGAGCCTCCATCCTTCGCATCACCTTGACTACCAGCGCCTTGGGCGTGTCCTCTAGGCGCGCCTCGCCGTCCTCTTCCGGGGCGGCATCGGCAGGATTCCGTTGTCGCTCCACCAGCCCCTCGCCAAGAAGCTACGCGTGCTGCGCGCCGCAGCGCTCGGCGTGGGCTTGTTGCTCGCGTGCGAGTGGTGCTTGCGCGGCATCGGCTTCGCGTGGCCCAGCGAACCGTTGCGCTTCATCGTGCTCGACCCCGAGCAGGATGCGCGCATTCGCGCCGGCGAGAGCAGCCTGAAGTTCGATCGCGATTGCCTGTGGGTGCCCGTCGAAGGCGCGCCCACGGGTTTCCCGGGCGAGGTGCATGGGCGCGACGGCATCGTCGGGACTGCGCCGCCGCTGGAGCGCGCGTCCGGCACCGTGCGCGTGCTCGTGCTCGGCAGCGACAGCACCGTGGCCGCGGCAGTGGCGCCCGCGGAGCGCTGGCCGGAGCGCATGCGCGCGCAGCTCGAGTCGCACGGCTTGGCGGCGGAGGTCGTCAACGCCGCGGTGCCGCGCCACTCGCTGCGCCAGGGACTGGAGCGCCTGCGCCAACTGGGGCCGCGCTGGAAGCCCGACCTCGTGGTGGCCGCGTACTCGATGTCGAACTCGTGCCGTCCCGCGCCGATGGAGCTGTCGGACGCCGAGCGCATGGAGGCGGTGCGCGCGAATCCCGACCTGCTGGCGGATTGGGACGCGCTCGCGCTCTTCGACAGCCTGCGCGTGTGCCACGCGCTGCGCTGGATGGCCGCGGCGGGCTTCGACAAGGACTACTGGGAAGGACGCTACTCGTGGTTCGTCGGCCGACGCTACCTGCAGCGCTGGCAGCAGGCCGAATGGGGCGGCGAGCGGCGCGTGATGCCCGACGAATACGAACTCGCCGCCTTGGCGATCGCGCGCGAGGCGCGCTCCATCGGCGCGCGGCCGATGTTCATGGTCCTGCCCAGCGCGCCCGGGGCGACCGACGCCACGATCAAGGATCGCTACTCGGCGATCCTCGCCTCGGCCGCCTTGGCGAGTTCGACGCCCCTGCTCGACGGCCGCGCGGCCATCTCCACCGCCAAGGACCCGGGCGCGCTGTTCGACGAGGACGAGGACCTCAACGCCTGCGGGCACGACCTCCTCGGATACCACGCCGCCTCCGAGCTGCTGCACCTCCTGGAGGAGCGTCGATGAGCTTCTCCGCCTCGCCGTCGTCGTGGCGCCAGACGCTGGCGGCCGCCCTGGCGATCCTCGCCACGCTGGCGATGTTCCTGCGCGATCCGCTGCTGCGCTGGGACGAGGTCCACTACGCGCCCGCCGACCTGACCCAGGCCTTCAGCCTGACGCGCATCGATCCGGGGCACGCCGCCGGCAACCAGCTGATGTCCGACGCGGTGACCCAGATGGAGCCGTGGCTGATGTGGAACCGCGACGAGTTCGCGGCCGGCCGCGTGCCGCTGTGGAACCCGCTGAACGGCGCCGGCGCGCCGCACCTCGCCAACTACCAGTCGGCGGTCTTCTCGCCGTTCTCGCTGCCCTACTACGTGCTGTCGTTCAAGGCGGCGCTGGTCGCGTCGGCGGCCCTGAAGCTGTTCCTGATCGGCTTCTTCGCCTACCTGTACCTGCGGCGCGCTGGACTGGGCTTCGCCGGCGGACTGCTCGGCGGACTGGGCTTCATGTACGGCGGGCACCAGGTGCTGCTGCTGTACTTCCCGCACGTGGGCTCGATGGTGTCGCTGCCCGCGACCCTGTGGTGCGTCGAAGTGGCCGTGCAGCGCTTCCGCGAGGCGCGCCTGGCGGGCCTGCGCCCGCGCCTCGCCATGCCGCTCCTCGGCGCCACGCTCTCGCTGTGGACCGGACTGCTCGCGGGCAACCCCGAGCCGTTCTTCTTCAACATGCTGTTCGTCGCGCCGTACTCGACGTGGAGGCTGGCGAGCCTCGTGCGCGAATGCGGCTGGAAGCCGGTCTCGCTGCTCGGCGGCAAGCTCGTCGCCGCGGCCGCGCTCGCCGTCGTGCTGGCGGCCTTCCAACTGCTGCCCTTCTTCGAGTACCTGCTGCAGAGCCGCGTGCTGGAGGAGCGCTCCGCGCGCCAGACGCCGCTCGACTGGTCGTGGTGGCCGCTGATGCTGTTCCCGGACGCCTTGGGCAATCCGGCCAGCCCCTACAAGATCGCGCTCGACATCCCCGCGCCCAACTACGAGCTCGTCAACATGGCCTGCATGGGCGGCGTGTGCACGCTGCTCGCGGCGGTCGGCGGCGCGCTGGCGTGGAAGGACCGCCTCGCGCGCGTGCACGCCATCGCGGCGGCGCTGTGGCTGTTCTACGCCTACGACCTGTTCGGCGCGTACGATCTGTTCAGGCTGGTGCCGGGCCTCGACATGGCGCCCATGAACCGCAGCCAGGGGCTGTGGAACTTCTTCGTCGCCTGCCTCGCCGGGGTGGCGGTGGACCGCCTGCTGCGCGCCGAGGGGCCGCGCAGGTTCGGCCTCGCGGCGCTGGTCGCGTTCGCGGGCGCGGCGGGGCTCTTCGCCTGCCTGCTCGGCGTCGATCGGCTGGTCGAGGCGCACTCGCACGTCGCCTCGCCCAACCACCACCTGTTCCTCGCGCACGTGCCCGCGCACCTGCGCGAGGCGAGCCTGCTCTTCGCCGGCGCGGTCCTGTGCGTGGCGACGATGCTGGTGGCGCGCTCGCGCGTGGTCCGCGGTTCGGCGGCCGCGCTGCTCGTGGTCGGCGCGTACCTCTCCACGGGCGACCTGTGGCGCGGCTACAACCCGGTGTGCGAGGACCGCCACTTCTTCCCGCGCACCGCGGCCATCGACGAGCTGGTCGGCCACGTGGGCAAGGACCGCCTGGCGATCCTGGGCGAGGACATGATCCCGCCCTCGTCGAACATGGCCTACGGCCTCGACAGCCCGCAGAACTACGACGGCATGTGGGTGCGCGACTACGACTGGCTGTACCGCGACCACTTCGGCGACTCGAACAACTGGCGCCCGATGCTCGAGGGCACCAAGCGCTCGCTGCAGATCTTCGGCGCCAAGTGGGTGCTGGCGAAGTGGGACTGGATCTTCCTCGACAACGGCCTCGCCGGCTTCGGCAAGGCCGCGGGGCAGAAGCTGGCGCGCCACGAGATCCTGCCCGGCGCGATGATCGAGCAGACCTTCCGCGCGCGCTCCGACGGGCTGCAGCAGGTGATGTTCCTGCTGTCGGCGTGGCCGGACTCCAAGGGCTCCAAGCTGCGCTTCCGCCTGCAGGAGATGGAGACGGGACGGATCGTCGACGACTACCAAGTGGGCATCGAGGACGTGGTGTCCACGGTCTACTCGAACCGGCACGTGGTCTGGCCGTCCGACCCCAAGATCGAGCCGCACGGCCGCCCGTTCGTGTTCCGCTTCGAACCGCAGACGAAGAGCGACGGCAAGCTGTACCGCGCGGTCTTGTCCAGCCCGGACTCGCGGGCCGGCAACTGCGTCTACGCCTGGTCGCATCCCCTGTGGGGCTACGGGGAGGGCGAATCGCGCCACGCGGGGCGCAAGCTCGCCGGCGAGTGCGCCTTCGACTTCTCCTACGACGGAGTCGACCAGTACGTGAAGGTCGCCGACATCGCGGAGTACGGGCTCTACCGCTTCGTCGACGCCCTCGACAAGTACACGCTGGTCGGCGGCGTGGTGCACGCGGACACGCGCCAGGAGGAGATCGACCTGCTGCGCGTGCCGACCTTCGATCCGAAGAAGGTGGTGGTGCTGCCGCGCGGCGAGGGACGCGGCGACCAACCCGCAGTCGACCCGTCCAAGCGGCGACTGCTGCAGTTCCCGGACAAGGACTGGGTCTACATGCTGGCGGAGGACGGCAGGACGCTGGTGCACGTCGACGACGAAGTCACCTTCCTCGCCAACAAGTTCCGCTGGGACCGGATCGAGCACCGGCCGATCGAGGAGAAGGAGCGCTACGTCGTGCACGACGACGCCGACCGCGAGGGCAAGAAGCGCCTCGGGCTGCGCCTCGTGACGGCGCCCTCGCAGTTCGCCATCCCCATCAAGGTCGTCGAGGAGGCGCCTGGGC
>JBEBCR010000394.1:0-7488 GCA_041157565.1 Planctomycetota bacterium
CTCCTTGAGGGCGTCGCGCGTGGGCACCTTGTTCTTCAACTTGAGCGACAACCGCACGAGCTTCTCGGGATCCAGGTGCAGGAGGTAGTCGACGTAGCTGAACGACACGGCGTGCTGCGGCAAGGTGAGCGTGTCCGAAGTCTGCTCGAACACCGTCGCGGCCGCGGGGGCCTCGCCCTTCTCCACGAGCTGCCGCACCGCCAGCCGGAAGCGGCCGCCCTTGAAGTCGACGTTCGTGTTCTGCTCCTGGAAGCAGTAGTTGTCGCACACGTCCCAGTACTTGTCCTCGAACCAGTGAGCCAGGCCCTCGTCCAGCCAACCGGCCTTGTAGCGCCCCATCCACTCGGGATGCACGTGCGCCGACAGGATCAGGTGCGTCACGTTGTGCACGAAGTTCCTGTGCAGCTCCTCGTCGCCTTGGAAGAACTGCTTGTTGCCGCAGACCGAGTACGAGGGCTGCGTGCCCATCTTCTTGACGCCGCCGGAGGCGGTCTGGCCGCAGAACGCGCCCGAGGCGCGGCGGTGGTCGTCGGGGAGCCACCAGGCGAAGACGCGGAACTTCTCGCGGAAGTCCGACTCCTTGATCCTGAGCTCGCGCAGGTGGTCCTTGAAGAGCGTCTCGAGGCGCTCGGCGTACAGGTGCAGCAGCTCGTGGGCCTCGAGCATGCGCTTGTCGACCTTGAGGCGGTCGAGCTCCCAGGCGAGGACGAAGTGCGCGGTCTCGCACTTGCGCACCGGACGCCCCATGTCCTTGTCGATGTAGGCGAGCGCCGCGCCGCGCTCCACGACGGAGGCGCGCTTGTTCGCGAGGCTCTCCTGCGCCTCGAGGTTCTCGCACGAGCCGCAGTCGATCCAGCCGGCGCTGCCGCAGGGCTGGCAACCGGCGATCTCCGAGCAGTAGAGCACCAGGTCCTCGCGCGCGCACAGGGACTTGTCGTGCGCCGCGCAGGCGAGGCGCCCGTTCGACTGGCACTTCTTGCAGGCGGGCGGCGCCGGACGGGCCTCCTGCGCCGCCGCATGGCCGGGCTCGTCCGCGCGGGGCGAGGGCGCCTGCTCGAGCGCGAGCGGCGACAGCGACAACAGGAGCAGGGCGATCACAGGAGCTCCTCGATGATCTGCTTCTTGGGATCGAAGCCGCGCAGGCGGATCGCCCCGGCGGTGGCGCCGGGCAGGGCGGAGCGCGGCGCGAGTCCCACCAGCTCCGACTCGAGGATGCCGACGCCCTTCTCGGCGGCGAGGCGCTCGATCTCCGCGTAGACGCGCGCGAGGCCGGTGGCCTCGTGGTCGCACACGTTCATCGACACCTGCGCGCACTTGGGATCGTCGACGGCGAAGCCCATGGCCTTGATGCCCTTCAACCCGCCGTCCTTCTCGCGGATCTTCTTGGCGATCTCCTTGGCCAGCGCCACGTCCTCGCTCTTCAAGTTGACGTTGTAGGCGATCAGGAACTTGCGCGCTCCCACCACGGTCGCGCCCGCGCTCGGATGCAGGGCGCCCTTCGGGCCCTCGTCGGGCGCGCGCGCGGGATCGCTCGCCACGGCCGCCGACAGCGCCTCGAAGCCGATGTTGCGCACGTCGGGCAGGTTCCGGCGCGCGGGCGCGCGCGCCGCCGCCTCGTAGAAGTAGACGGGGATCCCGAGCTCCTTGCCGACGCGCGCGCCCAGCGCGTGCGCGAGTTGGACGCACTCCTCCATGGTCGAGCCCTCGAGCGGCACGAACGGCACCACGTCGGTGGCGCCGATGCGCGGGTGCTCGCCCTGGTGGGTCTGCAGGTCGATCAGCTCCGCCGCCTTGCGGATGCCGCGGAAGACGCCCTCGGACACCGCCTGCGGCTCGCCCACCACCGTCACCACCGCGCGGTTGTGCGAGGCGTCGAGGCTCCGATCGACCACGCGCGCCCCCGGCGCCGACTGGATGGCGGCGCAGATCTGGTCGACCACCTCGGGGCGGCGGCCTTCGCTGAAGTTGGGGACGCACTCGACGAGGCGGGTTTGGCTCATGGCTTGTCGCCGCGGGCGGCGGCCGGGGCCGCCTGTCAAAACAGCTTGACAGACGGCGGACGCCCTCCGCGCGGTCCAGTATTCCAGCAGCACGGCGGCTCCGCGCCAAGAGGCGCCATGCCCCGGGGCGCCGCCCCGCCGGCCGCGCGGGCGCGGGGACGGTCGCTCAGAGGGTCGCGCCCGGGCGCTCGCGCACGACCACCCCGCGCTTGACCACCGCCCGCGCGAGGTTGCGGCCGAGCTCGTAGACGAGCCGTTCGTGGCGGGGCACGTCGAGCACGACGAGGTCCGCCTGCTTGCCCACCTCCAGCGTCCCGTGGCTGGCGCCGAGGCCCAGCGCGCAGGCGGGGTTGAGCGTCGCCGCCACCAGGCACTCGGCGGCCGTCATGCGGTAGCGCAGGGCCGCGAAGGCCAGCGCCTCGACCAGGTTGACGCAGTAGCAGCTGCCCGGGTTGAAGTCGGTCGAGATGGCCACCGGCAGGCCGCGGTCGACCAGCTTGCGCCCGGGCGCCTCCTGCGCCTGGCGCAGGTACAGCGGCACCAGCGGCGCCAGCACGGGCACGACGCCGGCTTGCAGCAGCGCCTCGGCCCCCGCGTCGTCGACGTGCTCGAGGTGGTCGGCGGAGGCCGCTCCGACCTCGGCCGCCAGCAACGCGCCGCCGGAGAGCGTCAACTGGTCGGCGTGCAGCCGCCGCGCCAAGCCGAGCTCCTTGGCCTTCAGGAGGATGCGGCGCGCCGCGGCCACGTCGTAGACGTGCGCCTCGACGAACACGTCGGCGCCCTGCGCCAGCCCCGACGCGGCCACGGCGGGCAGCATCTCCTCGACCAGCAGGTCGACGTAGCGCGCCTTGTGGTCGCGGTGCTCCAGCGGGTAGTCGTGCGCGCCGAGGAAGGTCGGCACCAGCTCGAGCGGCTGCAGGCGGTTCGCCGCGGCGATGGCGCGCAGGCTCTTGAGTTCGTCGACGAGCGTCAGCCCGTAGCCGCTCTTGGCCTCGAGCGTGGTCGTGCCGTGGTCGAGGAAGCGCTCCGCGCGCGCCAGCAGCAGCCGCAGCAGCTCCTCCTCGGCGGCTTCGCGCACGCCGCGCACCGAGGACAGGATGCCGCCGCCGCGCTGGGCGATCTCGACGTAGGTCGCGCCGCGCGTGCGCAGCTCGTACTCCTCCTCGCGCGTGCCGACGAACACGGGGTGCGAGTGGGCGTCGACGAATCCGGGCAGCACCAGCCCACCGCGCGCGTCGAGGCGCCGGGCGCTCGACCAGCGCGCCTCCAGCTCGCGCGCCGGACCGACATCCGCGATGCGTCCGTCCACGATCGCCACCGCCCCGTCCGGGACGACCCGGATGCGCCCCATGGCGGCCCCCCCCAGCGGCGCGCAGCCGAGCGGCGTCGCCAGCTCCGCGGCCCCGTGGACCAGGAGGTCGCAGGCGCGCGGCGCGGCGGGTTCCGGCGGAGGCATGGGCTGGAGCATAGCGCCCCGCCCGCGCGCACTGCCACCGAGAGCCCGCCTCTGGTAGCCTCGGCCGGCGATGCGGAGGACCACGACGGCGCGCTTGCTGATGGCGGCGGTGCTCTTGCTCGCGAGCACCTGGGCCGTCGTGCAGGACGCGCGCCACGCGTCCATGGCGCCGACGGCCGCGCGCGTCGCCGCCGCGCGCCTCGAGTGCGGCCAGTCGCGGGAACGCCACGGGTTCTGCCTGCGGGAACGCTCGCGCGAGCTGGGCGTCGAGTTCGTGCACGCCAAGGCCTCGTACGATCCCAAGATCAAGGGCGTGGAGCCGCACGTCGCCGGCGTGGGCGCCTCGGTCGCGGCCTGCGACGCCAACGGCGACGGGCTCGACGACCTGTACTTCACCTCCAGCGCCATCGGCGCCAAGAACGCGCTCTACGTCCAGGCGCCGGACGGCTCGTTCCGCGACGAGGCCGAGGACCGGGGCTTGGCGTCCTTGTCCGACGCGCGCGGCCCGTGCATGGGCAGCTACTGGGCCGACGCCGATGGCGACGGCGACCAGGACGTGCTCGTCCTGCGCTACGGCGCGCCCTCGCTGCACAGGAACGACGGAGGGCGCTTCGTCGACCTCGGCGCCGCCGCGGGCCTGCCCGCGCGCGTCAACGGCAACGCGGCTTGCTGGTTCGACGCCGACGGGGACGGGCTGCTCGACTTGTACCTCGCGGGGTACTTCCGCGCCGAGCACGACCTCATGCGCCTCGACACGACGCGCATCATGCAGGACTCGTTCGAGTTCTCCTCGAACGGCGGCCGGAACCACCTGCTCAAGAACCTGGGCGGGATGCGGTTCGAGGACGTCACGACGCAGGCTGGCGTGGACAGCACGCGCTGGACGCTGGCGGTGGCCTCGGCCGACATGGACGGCGACGGGCGCGCCGACCTGTACCTCGCCAACGACTACGGACCCGAGGAGCTGTTCCTGAACCGCGGCGGCCTGCGGTTCGAGCGCAAGAAGGGCGTCGGACTCGAGGAGAGCAGCAAGAGCGGCATGTGCGTGGCCCTGGGCGACTTCCTCAACGACGGCGCGCAAGGCGTCTACGTCACGAACATCTCCAAGCAGGGCTACCTCTTCCAGGGCAACAACCTGCGCGCCAACCGGCTCGCCTCGGGCGGCCGCCTGCAGAACATCGCCGAGGGGATCGTGTGCGACTGCGGCTGGGCGTGGGGCGCGCAGTTCGCCGACTTCGACAACGACTTCGACCTCGACCTGGTCGTCATGAACGGGTTCATCAGCGCCAGCAGGGAGCGCGACTACTGGTTCGGCATGGCCAAGATCGGCGTCGCCACCGGCGGCATCGCCGAGGACGCCTCGTTCTGGCCGCCGATCGAGGACCGCAGCCTCTCGGGCTACGAGGTCTCCCGCCTGCTCCTGAACCAGGGCCGCGCGCGCTTCGTCGATGTCGCGCCCGAAGTCGGCCTCGTCGACGAGCTGGACGGACGCGGCGTGGCGCTGTTCGACCACGGAGGCGACGGCGACCTGGACCTCGCCATCGCCAACAACGGCCAGCGCGCGCTCGTCTACGAGAACGAGGCCGCCGCCGGGCGCGGCTGGATCCAGTTCGCCCTGCGCGGCGCCGCGCCCAACACCTCCGCGGTCGGCGCGCGCGTCGTCGTCAAGGCCGCCGGACGCCAACTGGCGCAGGTCGTCATGGCCGGCTCCGGCTACGCGTCGCAGAGCAGCTTGGTGCTGCACTTCGGCCTGGGCGACGCGCGGCCGGAGGAGGTCGAGGTCCGCTGGCCCTCCGGGCGCGTGCAGCGACTCGAGGCGCCGGCGAGCGGACGCCGCCACCTGCTCGTGGAAGGGCCCTGAAGCCCCCCTTTGCAGGCGGGCGCGCGCTGGGGAAGATGGGCCCCATGGCGACGACGGAGGCAACGGCGGGAGCGGGAACCCAGGACCGGTGGCCGTTCTGGGCGCGCATCGATCCGCGCTGGTACAGCTCCACGCTGCTGACGACGATCCTCGTCGTCGGGCAGTGGCGCCACCAGATCCTCGGCGACAGCTACCTGCCCTGGATGGTCGCGCTGGGCACCGCCGTGCTGGCCGAGATCCTCTCGCGCCGCGCCCTGGGCTTGCCGGGCGCCAACTTCCTCTCGGCCTACATCAGCGGCAACAGCGTCGCCATCCTGCTCAAGCCGCAAGGCGACCTGCTGTGGCCGTTCGTCGTGTGCTCGCTGCTGTCGATCCTCTCGAAGCACGTGCTGCAATGGCGCGGGCGGCACCTGTGGAATCCGACCAACCTCGGCGTGTGCGCCATGCTGCTGCTCGCGCCGACCCAGATCTCGATGCTCTCGCACCAGTGGGGCAACGACCTGGCGTTCGTGGCGTTGTTGTGGCTGGTCGGCGCGGCCACCACGCTGCGCGCGCGCGTCGTGCACATCTCGCTCGCCTGGCTCGCGGCGTTCGTCGCCTTCGCCGGGCTGCGCGCCATGGTGCTGCCGCAGGCGAGCTTCGTGGGCGAGCTGATGCCGGTCACCGGACCGATGTACACGCTGTTCTTGTTCTTCATGGTCACCGACCCCAAGACCACCGTGCGCACCAAGGGCGGGCAGATGGCGGTGGCGGTGCTGGTGGCGGCGTGCGAGTGCCTCGTGCGCTTCGCCTGCGAGCTCGACCTGCTGGCGGCGACGAATCCGCTGTGCGTGGCGCCGCCGATGTACGCGCTGTTCCTCGTCGGCCCGCCGGCGCTTTGGTGGAGCATGCGCAACGACCCGCGCTCGGCGGCGGGCGGCGCGCGGCCCGCGCACGCCTGAGCGGGACGCGAGGCGCGGGAGGACGCGACGCGCCCGGCGGATGCCGGTTCAGTCGCGGCGCGCGACGGCGACCAGCGACACGCCGCGCCACGGCAGGATCCGGTCGACGCGCCGCAGCCACCACACGCTCCAGTCCAGTGCCTTGAGCTGCAGCTTGCCGAAGCGCCGGCGGCGCAGCACGCGGCCGTTCCACCACCAGCCCGGCGTGGTCGGGCGGTTGAAGTCGAACATGGTCTCGACGCGCAGTCCGGCGCGTTCGAGCGCGGCGCGCAGGTCGGCGCGCCCGTAGCGGCGCTTGTGCTCGAGCACCTCGTCGAGCGTGCCGAACAGGCGCTGGTCCTGCGGCACGAGGATCACCGCGCGGCCGCCGGGCTCCAGCGCGCGCCGGATGTTCGCCAGCGCCGCGGCCTCGTCGTCGACGTGCTCGAGGACGTTCAAGCACACGACCGTGTCGTAGCGGCCCTCGAGCTCGTCGAAGTCGGCGCGCTCGAGCAGGTCGCACTTCCTGACGTCGAGGTACGGCCGGTCGCGGAAGGTGCCGCGCAGGTAGTCGAGGTACAGCGGATTGAGGTCGGTGGCGGTGTAGCGCTCGCGCGGCGTGAAGCTGCGCGTCAGGTTGCCGAGCCCGGCGCCGATCTCGAGCACCTTGGCGCCCAAGTGCGGCCGGATCGCGTCCCCCATCCAGCGGTTGAAGCGCGGGGTGTTGGACAAGCTGTGCAGGATGTGCGAGCCATGCTCGTCGTCGGCGTAGATGTCGTCGACCAGCCACCACTTGGCCATCGCCAGGAGCGCCAGCACGCCGTCGAAGGGCTTGATCTTCTTGCCCTCGTCGTAGGTGCGGCCGCTGTAGCGGATCGGCACTTCGTAGATGCGCGCGCCGCGCTTCTGGAGCTTGAAGACCAACTCGGGCTCGAGCCGGAAGTCGCGGCTCCTGAGCGGGATGGAGCGCAGGAGGCTGGTGCGCGCCATCTTGTAGCAGGTCTCCATGTCGGTCAGGTTCAGGTCGGTCAGCGCGCTGGCGATCAGCGTCAACGCCTTGTTCGCCAGGCTGTGGCGCCAGTACAGGACGCGCCGGTACTCGCCCGACAGGAAGCGCGAGCCGAAGACCGCGTCGGCGCCCTCCTCGAGGAACGGCACCATCAACTTGGGCAGGTCGCGCGGGTCGTACTCGAGGTCGGCGTCCTGGATCACCGTCAAGTCGCCGCGCGCATGGCGAATGCCCTCGGCCAC
>JBEBCR010000395.1:0-4340 GCA_041157565.1 Planctomycetota bacterium
CGCGCTCTGATTCGACGGCCCAGGGCGCGACTCAAAAGAATCGACCTCTCGCGGCTCATGCGTCCGCCGCGAGAGGTCGGTTCGGAAATCAGAAGGCAGGTACTTTGGGTGCCTGCCTGGGCTCAGTTGTTGTCAGGGAAGATGCCCAGGACAACGAGGTCGCCGTTGGCCTGCTCGCCCACGCCGTACGGCAGGGCGGCGGCAGTCCAGTTGCCGATCTTGTCGAAGTGCGCGGCGAGGATCGCCGGATCCGACACGCTCGCGGCCGACGAGAAGGCGATGCGGCCGTCCATCTTGTACCAGCCCATCTCGAGGTCCTTGCCGTCGAGCGTCCAAGCTTCGTTGGTCGCGTCGTTGGTCGAGTCGAGGAAGCTGTCGGTGAAGGCGCCGTTGATGCTGGCGAGGGCCACGCGGCGGTAGCAGCGGAAGCTGTACTGGGCCGAGTAGACTTCTTCGTTGTCGTTGTAGACGAGGAAGTCGACGATGGCGGTGAAGTCGGCGCCGCCCGTCAGGTTGATGAGGGCCAGCTCCGGACGGGAGTTGCCACCGGCGGAGATGAAGCGCGGGATGAGGATCTCATCCGAAGCCTTCGTGTACTCGACGCCGTTCATGTCGCGCAGGCCGTCGCTGTCGACGTCCGTCGCGGCGCCCTGGGCGCCCACGGCCTGGAAGACCACCGGGGCCATCTCGTACGGATCTTCGCCCGACTTGACGCAGATCGAGGCGCCGGCGAGGTGGTTGTGGCTGATGGCGGCGCCCGTCGTGGTGCTCTTGGCGAACACGTAGACGTAGCCCTTGGTCATGTTGGGGTTGTCGAGGTTCGTGTAGACCGTCAGCGTGTCGTTCGGCGTGAGGCGACGCGTGCGGTTGAACTCTTGGCAGTCGTACTCGTTGATGTAGACGAACTCGACGTCGACGTTGCCGATCGTGGAGTCGGCCGACGTGTTGGTCACCGTGATCGCGTGGACCGTGGCGCGGGTGTTGTCGAAGGAGGGGAACACCAGGAGGCTGCCCGCCTTGTCCGTCGTGTTGGCGGCGGCGAGGGTGCCCAGCGCCGCGACGGCGCCGAGGGTAAAGATGCTCTTCATGGAGAAGATCTCGATTTTGACTTGGCCTTGGAGAGCTTCGCAGCGGCGCTCCCGCAGTGGCCCGAACAGGGCCGGCGAACCGCGAGTCGCTTGGAGAGCTACGAAGTTGCATCTAAGGTAGCGGCGCGCCTCTGGTGCGCAAGACTTCGGAGTTGCAATTCGAATAGACGCATTTGATCGCGGCCGCAAATGTCTTTCAGGCAACGTTTTCGAAAGTGGATGGTGTGCTTGTCAATGACTCGAAATGCGGCTGGCGCAGGGTCTCGGCAGGTCGCGAATCGTCGGCGAATTGCCAGTGGGGCGCCACGCGTTGCCCGTGTCGAGCGTCCAGCAGAAGGGAGGGAGGCAGGGAAGATGCGGGAGCAACTGGCGTGCGTGGCGGTGTTGTGCGCCGTTGGCGCCCACTGGCAGGCGGGAGCGCAGGCGCGGCTGGCTCGAGCGCGCTTCGTGGGCGACGTGGATTCACCGTCGCAAAGTACTTTCCAGCAATTGCTTGCGAACGATGTGCGGAGGTGGGGCAAGCACCCGCCTGGCGCACCCGGGAAGGAGGAATCGACCTGGGACTGGTCGTGGCGTGACCTGCAGGGCCTGCCCAGCATCGGTCCGCGTCGCGCGGCGATCATCGTCGAAGCGCGGCACTTCGACGCCTATGCGCGCGCCTTGGACGGACCCATCCCGGCCCGCGGGGCTTGGGCGCAGCCCTCGCGACCGGTTGCCGGGCCTCGCTCGGAGCTTGATCCCACCGAGCGGGGCGGCGTGGCGCGCGCGTGGCGCAGCATGGGACCGGAGTTGCTGGACCTCTTGCCCGGGATCGGTCCGGCCACGGTCGAGGCCTTGCGCCTCCATTGGCGCGCGCAGCCAGAGGGGACGGAGCGGCAAGCCGCGGTCGGGCTCGGCGCAGGAGTCGCCGCGCCGCCGGTCGAGTACACTCCGCCGCCCGCGCGCCCGCCATGAGCTCGCTAGAAGAACCCACGCTGTCGCCGCGCGACCGCCTCCCGCCCGCGCGCCGCGGACCGCCCGCGCCGCTTTCGTCGGCCGCCATCGACGCCGCGCTGCGACCGGCGCTGGCCGAGGATCGCGCCTTGGCGGGGCCGCGCGGCGAGGTCGACGTCACGACGCTGCACGCCGTGCCGTCGGGCGCGCGCGCGCGCGCCACGCTGGTCGCCAAGCGCCCCGGCGTCATGGCCGGCATGGCGGTCTTCCTGCGCGCGTTCGAGCTGTGCGATCCGGCCTCGGCGCGGCGCGCCCTGGTGCAGGACGGCGACGCCTTCGAGAAGGGCGCCAAGCTGGCCGAGGTCGAAGGCTCGGCGCGCGCCCTGCTGTCGGCCGAGCGCACGGCCCTGAACTTCGTCCAGCGCCTGTGCGGCGTCGCGACATCGACCGCGCGGCACGTGCTCGTCGCGCACGAGGCCGGCATGCGCCCGACGCGCATCCTCGACACGCGCAAGACCACTCCCAACCTGCGCGCGCTCGAGAAGCACGCCGTGCGCTGCGGCGGTGGCGAGAACCACCGCTTCGCGCTGCACGACGAGGCGATGGTCAAGGAGAACCACATCGAGCTCGCCGGCCGGCCGATCCCCGAGGTGCTGCGCGACCTGCGCGCGGCGCTGGGCGCGGGCGTGCGCATCACCTGCGAGGCGCGCGACGAGGGCGAGGCGCGCGCGGCGGTCGAAGGCGGCGCCGACGTCGTGCTGCTCGACAACCTCGCCGCGGCCGAGATGCGCCGACTGTGCCCGCTCCTGCGCGCCCAGGCGGCCGCGCTCGGCCGAGCTGTCGAGCTCGAGGCCTCGGGCGGCATCGACGAATCGAGCCTGCGCGCCGTGGCGACCTGCGGCGTCGACCGCGTCTCGATCGGGGCGCTGACGCACTCGGCGCCGGCGCTCGACTTGTCGCTGGACCTCGAGCCGCTCGCGGATGGGGGCCGTGCGTGAGCGCCGGGCCCTCGCGACCCGACGAGCTGCGCCTCGTCCTGCCCGCGGCGCACAGCGTCGAGGCGCGCCTGCGCGTCGACGTGCGCGCGCACGCCGTGGCGCACGAGGTGCCGGACGAGGAACTGCCCTTCCTCGAGTTCGTCCTGAGCGAGCTGTGCTCCAACGCCATCGACCATGGCGGCGGCGAGGGAGCGCGCGAGGAGTCCGAGTCCAAGGACGGCGTGCGCATCACCGTCAGCTTCCGCGTGCAAGGCGGGGCGTGGGCCTTGTCGGTCTCCGACATGGGCGGCGGCGACGCGGAGCTCGTGCGCGAGCGCCTGCAGGACGAGGAGCAGCCGGACGTCGACGGGCACCGCGGGCGCGGCTTGTACCTGCTCGCCGGCATGCTCGACCGCTTCCACGTGCAGCAAAGCCGCGACGGACTTGGACTCGAGTTCACCGCAGTCAAGCGCTGGACCGAGGACTGAGGCGGCGTGGCGCGCGGTGCCGACGCGGCGCGCGCCTTGGCGGCGCGACTGGGCCTCGTGCCGGAGTGGGCGGCGAGTCTCGCGGCCTGCGGCTGGTACGCCTTCCTGTGGCGCATGTCCTCGGGGCCCGCGCCCTCCCCGGGATCGGGCCTCGCGGGCGACTGGCTGGCGAACTTCCTGCACGCCGTGGTGTTCGGCTTCCTCGCGCTCCTGTGCCTCTTGGCGCTGCCGCGCCGGCGAGGCGCCTGGGTCGTGGGGGGGCGCGCGGCGCTCCTCGTCGTCCTCCTGTGCGCCCTGCTGGGCGTCGTCGACGAGTGGCACCAGCACCACGTGCCCGGGCGCGACGCCTCGCTGCCCGACGTGCTGACCGACGCGGCCGGGGCGGCGTGCACCGCGTGGTGCGCGCGGGCGGCCCTGGCTGGCGCCCAGCTCTGGCCGCGCGTCGGCGCCAGCCTCGCGGCGTGCGCCGCGGGCGCCTCGCTCGCTACCTTCTTGCCGCGCTGGCTGCCCGAAGCGTGGTGGCTCTGAGGCGCATCCTCCCATGCAGACCGATCCGACCAACTACCGCTCGCCGCTCGCCGAACGCTACTGCTCCGAGGCCATGCGGGCGAACTTCTCCGACCAGAGGAAGTTCACGACATGGCGCGCGTTGTGGATCGCGCTGGCCGAGTGCGAGCGCGAACTGGGCCTCGCCATCGGCGCCGAGCAGGTGGCCGAGCTCAAGCGCAACGCGACCAACCTCGACCTCGAGTCGGCGGCGCGCCACGAGAAGGAGCTGCGCCACGACGTGATGGCGCAGATCCACGCCTGGGGCGAGCAGTGCCCGCAGGCGCGGCCGATCATCCACCTCGGCG
>JBEBCR010000396.1:0-3092 GCA_041157565.1 Planctomycetota bacterium
CGCCAGCTGTACGACTTGACGAAGGAGCTTGATTGGGCCGAGGGCGCGTATCGCCACTTCAAGGCCGCGCATGTCGCGCAAGGTCGGCTGGTCGTGGCGAACAACACCTACGAAGAGCCCGAGCATCTCGGGCAGCGCAGCGCCGGTCGCCTGGCCGAGTGGGACGGCAAGGGCAAGTGGACGATCCTCGAACGCAACCCGTTCATCGAGGTCGCGGGCAAGCAGAACCTTGGCGCCGGTGCGTACTACGGCAACACGCTGTACGCGGTGGGCTGGGATGGCGCGTCGGTCATCTTGCGCGTGCTGCATGGCGGCGAGTGGCGGAGGTATCGCCTGCCGTTCGGTTCGGCATCATGGAGCCACACTTGGAACACCGAGTGGATGCGCATCCGCGAGGTGCAGACCGAGCGGTATCTGATGGATGCGTTCGGCCTGTTCTACGATTTGCCATCGTTGGTGTATGGCGGACAGGTCCAGCCGATTCGTCCGATCGCGACGCACCTGCGGATCTGTCCGGACTTCGTGCATTGGCGCGGGGCCCTGGTGTTGGCCGGCGACCAGACCGACAACGCCGTCGGTCAGCCGCAAAGCGGCTTGTGGTTCGGCTCGATCGACGAGCTGGCGAGCTGGGGCAAGCCTTCCGGTTGGGGAGCGCTGTGGCGTCATGAAGCAGTCAAGGCGGGGGCGGCCAGCGATCCGTACTTGATGACGGGCTTCGACAAGAAGTCGCTGCATCTCTTGCGCGAGGACGAGGGAGCCGAGCGCATGGAAGTCAGTTTGCAGGTGGACTTCCTTGGCGATGGCACGTGGGCCCCGTACGAGACCTTCCGCCTCGATGGGAAAGGCGCGTATGTGCACCACGAATTCCCCGACGCGTTCAGCGCGCATTGGGTGCGCGCGGTCGCGCTAGGCGATGCGAAGCCGACGGTGCAACACTTCTATCGGTGAGCCGCGTTGCGGCCTGGGTCCGGTCTGGGCCGAAAGGAAGGTGTTGGAGCGGGCGACGGGGTTCGAACCCGCGACATTCAGCTTGGGAAGCTGACACTCTACCAACTGAGTTACGCCCGCGACCGTTGGGCGGGAAGTGTAGCGCAGGGGCCGCGCTCCTTCCAGTACGCGCGGCCCCGGCGTCGTCGCGCTGGCGACGGCGGCTATCAGAAGATGCCGTCGATCTCCCCGTCGGGGAGGAGTCGGATCTTCTCGGCGGCGGGGACTTGGGGCAGGCCGGGCATGCTCATGATGTCGCCGGCCATGGCGACGACGAAGCCGGCGCCGGCGGAGAGGCGCAGTTCGCGGATCGGCAGGATGTGGCCGGTGGGCGCGCCCTTGGCGTCGGGGTCGGCGCTGAAGCTGTATTGGGTCTTGGCGATGCAGACCGGGAGGTGGCCGTGGCCGGCGGCCTCGAGGGCTTGGGCGCGCTTGATGACCGCGGGTTGCGGCGCGATGCCGGAGGCGCGGTAGATGCGCGTGGCGATGGTCTCGATCTTCTTGAGGAGCGGCAGCTCGAGCGGGTAGAGCGGTGTAAAGTTGGCTTGACGCGACTCGATGCGCGCCACGGCGGCGCGCGCCAAAGCCTCGGCGCCAGCGCCGCCCTTGGCCCAGTGTTCGCACAGGATCGCTTGCGCGCCGACTTGCGCGCAGCCGGCTTCGACGGCGGCGAGCTCGGCGGCGGTGTCGCTGACGAAGCGGTTGATGGCGACGAGGACCGGCAGGCCGAACTGCGCGAGGTTCTCGCAGTGGCGTTGCAGGTTGGCGAGGCCGCGTTGCACCGCGGCGACGTCTTCGACGCCAAGCTGCTTGGCATCGGCGCCGCCGTGGAGCTTGAGCGCGCGCACCGTCGCCACGACGACCGCGAGTTCCGGCTTGAGGCCCGCGGCGCGGCACTTGATGTCGAGGAACTTCTCGGCGCCGAGGTCCGCGCCGAAGCCCGCTTCGGTCACGACATAGTCCGCGAGGCGCAGGGCCGCGTTCGTGGCGGTCACCGAGTTGCAGCCGTGCGCGATGTTGGCGAAGGGGCCGCCGTGGATCAGCACGGGGTTGCCCTCGAGCGTCTGCACGAGGTTGGGCTTCATCGCGTCCTTCAAGATCACCGCCATCGCCGGCGCGGCCTTGAGGTCGCCGGCGGTGACCGGCTTGCCCTCGCGCGTCTCGGCCACGACGATGCGCGCGAGGCGCGCTTCGAGGTCGGCGAGGTCGTTCGCCATGCACAGGATCGCCATCACCTCCGACGCGGTGGTGATGTCGAAGCGTCCTTGGCGCGGGTAGCCGTTGCCCGGGCCGCCGAGGCCCATCGCCACGTCGCGCAAGGCGCGGTCGTTCATGTCCATCACGCGCGGCCAATGGACGCGACGCACGTCGATGCCGAGGGCGTTGCCCCAGTACACGTGGTTGTCGAGCATCGCGGCGAGCAGGTTGTGCGCCGTCGTGATGGCGTGGAAGTCGCCCGTGAAGTGCAGGTTGATGTCCGCCATCGGGATCACCTGCGCGTGGCCGCCGCCGGTGGCGCCGCCCTTCATGCCGAAGCACGGGCCGAGCGACGGTTCGCGCAGCGCGATCGCCGTGCGCTTGCCGATCCTGTTGAGCGCGTCGCCGAGCCCGATCGTCGTCGTCGTCTTGCCCTCGCCCGCCGCCGTGGGGTTGATGGCCGTGACGAGGATCAGGTGGCCGCGCTGCTTCGTCGACAGGCCCTGGATCGCCGCCAGGTCGAGCTTCGCCTTCGTGCGGCCATGGGGCTCGAGCGCCGCGTCCGGCACGCCGAGCTTGGCGGCGATCTCCTGCATCGGGCGGGGCTGGGTCTGGCGGGCGATCTCGATGTCGGTCGGGTGGGCGCTCATGGGCGGGGCGTTGGCGAATGTCCTTCAGTAGTGGCGAGGCGAGGAGGGGGGAGGATGCTAGCGCTCCGGGCGGTGCGATATCCACCCGAGGCGGGTGACACGGCCAAGCAACTGCGTCCTGTCGCGCCCGCGGATGTCCTCACGCGACCGCAAGGGGGCGTTGATTCGTCAGTTCCTTCTCATCGCATGCATGGGAGCCATGCAGTCACGCCATCTCGGCTCTCCTGGCCACGTCGGTCGCCGTCACAGCAGGTTCGG